>CAIXXI010000404.1 GCA_903923345.1 uncultured Burkholderiales bacterium
AGGATGAAGGAAGCATCCGGGACCTTGGGCAGGCTCACTGCCATCACCGACGGACGCACCACGGCCTCGAGGTCCCGTACGAGCAATCGCCAGGGCCGGTTGACCCGCACGATCACATCGCGTCCGGCTTGTTCAAACCGATCGGCGATCGCCGGCACGCGGGCTCGCGCATCCTCTTTCTGGGTCGGGCCGACGCTGTCTTCGAGATCGATCTGAAGCACATCGGCCGGCTGCCGCAGGGCGCTGTCGACGAATCGATCGCTGGTGGCCGGCACGAACATGATCGAGCGCCATACCGGCAGGGCGAAGGCTTTGGGCGAGTGGGTCATGGCAGGCTACTCAGGGAAGTCGGGACAATTCATCAAGGATCTCGGCGGTGTGCTGGCCCAGCGTGGGCGCCTCGCGGCGGTATCCGCCCGGACTGCCGCTCAGCCTCGGCACCACGGCATGCATCGGCATGCTGCCGAGGTCACGGTCTTCGAGTTCAACGATGACCTCACGCCCTCGGGTGTAGGGGTGATCCAGCAGGTCGGCCATCGAGCAGACCGGGCCGACGGTGACGCCCGCCGCCTCGAAGAGCGCGAGGTTTTCTTCGGTGCTGCGCGCCCCGATGAAGGCGCCGATGATCGCATCGAGTTCTTCGCGGTGTTCGACGCGGGCATCGTTGGTCGCAAAGCGCGGGTCATGCTTCAGTTCGGGACGCCCGATGGTGTCCAGGATGCGCATCGCCATCGACTGCATCGAACCGCTCATGGCCACAAAGCCACCGTCGCCACACGCATAGACATTTCGCGGCGCCGTGTGGGTGGACTGATTGCCAGCGCGCATCGTGGCCTTGCCGATGAGGCGCGTCTTGACCGCTTCTGACGAAATGAATGAAAAGATCGGTTCGAACAAGGAGAGGTCGACCACCTGGCCCTTGCCGGTTTTTTCAGACACGCGCAATGCGGTCAGCACCCCAGCTGCACCATAGGTTCCGGCAATCATGTCGGCCAGCGCCAGCGGCGGCAGCGCCGGCGGTTTGTCGGGAAAACCGTTCAGGTAGGCAAATCCGGACATCGCCTCGACCAGGGTGCCAAAGCCCGGCTTGTGGCTGTAGGGGCCGGTCTGTCCCCAGCCCGAGATGCGCACGATGATCAGCGCGGGGTTGAGCTGGTGCAGGACATCCGGCGCCAGCCCCATCTTTTCGAGGCCGCCCGGAACGAAGTTCTCGACCAGCACCTGGCTGTGGCAGATGAGTTTTTTCAGGTGCGCCAGACCGTCGTCGCTGCGCAGATCGAGCACCAGCGAGCGCTTGTTGCGGCCATAGACCTTCCAGTGAATCGACTGCCCGACCTCGCGCCAGCCTCGCAGGTCGTCGCCAGTTCCGGGGCGCTCGACCTTGATCACATCGGCGCCGAAATCAGCGAGATAGGCAGTCAGCATGTTGCCAGCTACCAACCGGGACAAATCAACGACTCGGATGTCGTGCAGCGGCCCCTGCTGGTTCGGGTCAAAGCGGATCGGATCGGAATGGGAGCTCATGGCGGGTCAGTAGGAACGCGGCAGGCCCAGCACATGCTCGGCCACATACGCCAGGACCATGTTGGTCGAGACCGGTGCGATCTGCATCAGTCGGGTCTCCCGCCATTTGCGCTCGACGTCATATTCCTTGGCATACCCGAAGCCACCGTGTGTCTGCAGGCAGGCTTCCGCCGCATGCCAGGCAGCCTCAGAGGCCAGCATCTTGCCCATGTTGGCCTCGGCCCCGCAGGGCAGTCCGGCCTCGAACAGCGCGGACGCCTTGCGCAGCAGCAGCGACGCAGCCTCGGTCTGCGCATGGGCATGGGCAATCGGAAATTGCACGCCCTGGTTCTGCCCGATCGGCCGATCGAAGACCCGCCGGTCGTTGGCATACGCCACCGCCGTCCGGGTGAACCAGCGCGCATCGCCGATCGCCTCCGAGCCCACGAGGATGCGCTCGGCATTCATGCCATCGAGGATGTACTTGAAACCCTTGCCTTCCTCGCCGATCAGGTTGCCGGCAGGCACCCGCGCTCCGTCAAAGAACACTTCGGTGGCATGGTGGTTGATCATGGCCTTGAGCGGCTTGATCTCCAGGCCCTGTCCGAGGCACTCACGGATGTCGACCACGAACACGGACAGGCCGTCGGTCTTCTTCTTGACCTCCTCCTGAGGCGTGGTGCGGGCCAGCAACAGCATCAGGTCGGAATGCAGGGCACGCGAAGTCCAGACCTTCTGGCCATGCACGACATAGTGATCGCCCTGACGGACCGCGCGGGTCTTGAGCTTGGTGGTGTCGGTGCCGGTGGTCGGCTCGGTCACACCGAAGGCCTGCAGGCGCAATGCGCCCGAGGCGATGCCGGGCAGCCAGCGTTGCTTCTGCTCGGGCGAGCCGTGGCGCAACAGGGTGCCCATGATGTACATCTGCGCATGGCAGGGACCGGCGTTGCACCCCGAGGCATGGATCTCCTCAAGGATGGCCGCCCCCGCGCGCAAGGGCAGGCCGGCGCCGCCGTAGGTCTCGGGGATCAATGCCCCGAGATAGCCGGATTGCGTGAGTGCCGCGACGAAGTCGGTTGGATAGGCCTCGCGCGCTTCGAGGTCACGCCAGTAGGCGCCCGGAAAGTCGGCGCAAATGCGGCGCACGCTCTCGCGAATGTCCGGGAAGTCGTCGCCCAGAGACATCGAGACTTCGTCGAGGCGGGTTGCGGTGGATTCAGTCATGGTCAGCGGCCCTTGAACACAGCTTTACGCTTTTCGTTGAAGGCCAGCACGCCTTCGTAGCGATCCTCGGTTTCGACCAGATGGTTATAGGCCTCGATCTCGAAACGATAGGCCGTGCGCAGTTCCATCTGCCCGCCAAAGCGCACGGATTTCTTGATCTGGCGAACCGACAGCGGCGCATTGCCGGCGATGGTGCGCGCGGTCTCGAGCGCCTTGGGCAGCACCTCACCCGGCTCGCAGACCTCGTTAATCACGCCCCATTGAAAGGCCTTCTGCGCGTCGATCGGCTTGCCGGTCAGCAGCATCTCCTTGGCGCGGCGTTCACCGATTGCACGCGGCAAATTCTGCGTGCCGCCCGCACCCGGCATGATGCCCAGCGTGACCTCGGTCAGGGCGAATCGCGCCGCACTCGATGCATAGGCGAAGTCGCAGCACAGCGCCATCTCGAACCCACCCGCGTAGGCATGGCCGTTGATTGCGGCGATCACCGGGATCGGCAGATCGACGAAGGCCCAGTACATCCGCTCGAACAGCTCGTGCTGACGCACCCACTGCGCCTTGGTCATGCCATTGCGCTCTTTCAGGTCGCCACCGGCGCAGAAGATGCGATCGCCCGAGCCGGTCAGGACGATGCATCGCACC
>CAIXXI010000405.1 GCA_903923345.1 uncultured Burkholderiales bacterium
GGGTTGCAAGCGCGACGCCATTGGACTGGATCGTTGCGTCAATCCGGACTCGAACCCCATTGCTCAGGTTGCTGGCGCTGCCGCCTTCGTAGGTGGCCTGGCTCGCGTTGATCGTCAGTCCGGCCAGCTGGAATGCGGACGCCGACTGATAGTTGTAGATCCGGCCTTCGAGCCGGGCTGCCTTCGCTGCGTTCACCAGTCCCGATTCGACCATTCGGATCTGATCGACCCGCCACGGGGTGGTGTCGTCAGGCGGCATCGATGAGTCGACCTGCACCCAGGCGCCCTGCTTCAGACCGGCAGGCAGAACCTCGATCCGGTCCAGATTGATCTGCTGGGTTCCAATGCGGATGCTCGGAGGCGACTGCGAAAACAATTCGACCACGCCGCGCAGTTTGGCCCGGGGGGTGGTGCTGGTCACCGCCTCAATCCGGGTGGCGATGAGGATGCGGTTGTCCCGATTCGCAAACCCCCAGACCTCCACAACGGTGGTGCCTGGTATGAGCGCGGAAAGGTCCCGGATGCCACTCCAGACGGTGCTGGCGTTCGGTTCGATGGTCAGGCCCAGCGCGGTGAACTGGCCGGCTGCCCGGTTGACCGATCGAACCGGGCCCCTGAGCTCGCTCACGATCCGGACCGATCGGGCACTGCCCAGTCCGGATGAGTCGTCCGAATCGCCGTCAATTTCGACGACCATGCCGATGCCCAGTTGACTCAGGTCGCGCGGTGCACCGAGGTCATCGGTGACTTGGGCCTTGCTGTCGTCGTACTTGATGCCATTGACGATGACCGACCCGAATCCTGAAATCGCGCCAAATGAGAACGATGCGATTTGTCCGGTGCCGCCACTGCCGACGCCGGCGAGGTCTCCGGCACCGCCACATCCGGCTGCCAGCAGCCCGAGGCCACTCAGGCTGCCCAAGGCCTTGCGCCTGGAAGGCGCTTCAGGGGTGGCAGCAGGCCGTCGCGAAGACAGCGGGAACTTGGAATGGGTCATGGAGTGCCTGCGTTCGGGATGTCGGTTCGGCCGGATGCGATGTTCTGTTCGGCATAGCAATACAGGCCGATCCGGATGCGGTGGTCGGTGGCCCGGGAAGCGGCGAGATCGGAATCTTCCAGCCGCTGCAGTGCGGGTGCCATGGTCTGCAGCAGATGAGTCCAGAGCGCGCGGGTCTGCTCGATCGCCTGGGTGGTGGATGCCTTGCTCAGACCGTCAGCGAACAGGGCTTGTTCGAGAAAAGGCGGGTGGTGATCCTGACCCTGGGGTGCAGGCTGGGTCCGAAGGCTGCTTGCGACGTTGGCCCGGGCCGCGGCCAGGTGATCGCTGACGTTGGCACCCAGAAATCCGAGCATGTCATCCAGCCGACGTGACGGCACGAAGGCATCAGCGCACAGGCTGAGCCTCTCGGTGTCGGCCTCTGCGCGGATCAGTCCAAGACGCAGCAGTTCGTCAATCAGGGTTCTGGGGTGGACATCGGTGGTGACGCTGCGCGCCAGGTGCTCGAAGCTGGACTGATCGCCCTCAGCTTGCGCACGCCGATGCAGGGGCCTGGGCTTGCCCTGGTGGTCCAGCCACCGCGGATCGGTCATCCAGCGTGTGAACAGTTCGGTGGCAGGGGTCTGTTCGGTCTCGATGTCAAGCGCCTCGTCGGCTTCAAGCAGGCGTTTGACCTCCTTGCGATGGATCCCGGTCACGACGCTCAGCCGGCTGACGGGGGCATCGGCGCCGGACGCATCGCGGGTTGCATCCACGGCAGCACGCACGAAGCTGTGCTTGACCAGTTCTTCCATTTGCCCGAACTGGATGCCGTGATCGACCGCCAGTCGCGCCAGCGGCTCAAGCACCGCCAGCACCGCCTGAAGCGCGGCAGATGGCGAAGCGCCCTGGGCGGTGCCGGGCGCGGTCGCCTCAGACGCGCCGGTCAGTCGGGCATCTGAAGGGGTCGAGGCAGCAGGCGGGGGTCCCTTGGCAGGCATTAGCCATTGTCCATGGGAAAATTTCCCTTTTCAAGCCCGTCCGTCGTATTAGACCCCACCGTCCGGGCCTGACCCCCTTGAATCAGCGGTCGTTGGGCCGCTCATGGCTGGCGGCGATCCGGTGGATGGCGAGGTCAGCGCCTTCGAATTCCTGTTCGGGGTCCAGGCGCAGGCCGGTGATGGCTTTGAGCGCGTAATAAGTGATGGCACCGCCCACGACTGCGATGGCCACCCCGGTCAGGGTGCCGACCACCTGTGCGCCGAGGCTGACGCCACCGATGCCGCCCAGCGCCTGCTGTCCGAAAATGCCAGCGGCAATGCCGCCCCATGCGCCACCCAGGCCATGCAGGGGCCACACGCCCAGCACATCATCGA
>CAIXXI010000406.1 GCA_903923345.1 uncultured Burkholderiales bacterium
GTGGTGAAACTGATAGACGAATCCGAGCTTCTGATTACGGACCTGGCCTCGTTGCAGCTCGGACAGCGTGTCGATCCGGCTGCCATCGAGCCACACCGCGCCCGAGGTGGCCTGATCCAGTCCACCCAACAGGTGCAGCAGCGTGCTCTTGCCTGAACCGGATGCGCCCACGATGGCGACCCGCTCGCCTGCCCGGACCTGAAGGTCGACGCCAGACAACACCGTGAGCTGATCAGGCCCCTGATCATAGGAGCGTGTGAGCTGGGTGCATTCGAGCACCACCGCCGCCTTCTCGAGTGCCTCACTCATAGCGCAGGGCCTCGGCCGGACGCACGCGGGACGCACTCAAACTGGGATAGATCGTCGCTGCCAGTGCCAGCACGCAGGACGTCAGACCGATGGTCAGCACGTCCGACCAGTGCAGGTCGCTGGGCAGGTTGCTGATGAAATAAACGCCCGATGGCAGCACCTGGAATCCGAACAGCCGCTCGATGAAGCCGACCACCGGGCCGACATTCAGCGCCAGCACGGTCCCCAGCGTCACGCCGACCAGGGTGCCGAGCAGGCCCACCAAAGCACCCTGAGTCACGAAAACCGCCATGATCGAGCGTGGGGATGCACCCAGCGTGCGCAGGATCGCGATGTCGCTGCGCTTGTCAGTCACGGTCATGACCAGCATCGAAACCAGATTGAATGCCGCCACGGCCACGATCAGCGTCAGGATGATGAACATCATGCGCTTTTCGATCTGCACCGCCGCAAACCAGTTGCGGTTCTCACTCGACCAGTCGCGGGCAAACAGGCCTGGATCCAGTGTGCGCATGAGATCGCCGGCGATACGCGGCGCCTGCTGCATGTCGGTCGTCTTGAGCCTGACCCCGCTCACGCCATCGACCCGGAACAAGCGCGCTGCATCGTCAAGCGCGGTGAGCACCAGCGATGTGTCGTATTCGTAGTGACCCGACTCAAAGATGGCCACCACCGTGAACTGCCGCACCCTGGGGATGACGCCGGCGGGTGTGACCGTGCCCTGTGGCGCAATCAGTGCGATTCGGTCGCCCAGCTTCACACCCAACTGAAACGCGAGCGCCTGCCCGATTGCGATACCGAATTCGCCCGGCACCAGCGCATCGATCCTGCCACGCACGACCTGCGCGCCGACATCGGACACGCCAGACTCGAGCGCCGGATCGATGCCGCGAACCATGACGCCGCGAACGCTCTCATCCCGGGTGAGCATCGCCTGCCCAGACACATAAGGCGCGCCTGCAAGGATCTGAGGATTGCGTCGGGTCTGATCGACCAGCGCCTTCCAGTCGGTGATGGGTTGGGTGGTGGACACCACTTCGATGTGCGACAGCACCGAGAGCATCCGATCACGAACCTCTTTCTGGAAGCCGTTCATCACGGATAACACGACGATCAGCGCAGCCACACCCAACGCGATGCCGGCCACCGACAGCGCCGAGATGAATGAGATGAATCCGTTGCGTCGGCCCACGCCGCGGCCGCTGCGGGTGTAGCGCAGTCCGACCATCAGTTCGTAGGGAAGGTTCACTTGGATGTTATTTCGATGGGTGCAGGAACCAGCCGAGGTCAGCACTGCGAGCCGATAGCGCCCGACCCGGCCGCGAAGTGTGCCACAGGCCGGCACAGTGCCCAGGAGTGTGCCGGCTATCATCTGTTCATCTCCGTACGATGACGCGGTCCAGATCTGATCACCCAAGCCGGTCTGGACCGTCGGAAAATGCCTACAGACTCCGCGCTTTTGCCCACTGTCGTGCTGACAGCCGCCCTGGTTGACGCCCGCTGGCTCGGACCCGATGCCTTGCGCACGGTCGCCTCTGCGCCCGGGTTTTCAGCCCTGGCGCGCCGAGTGCGCCAACACGACATCTCCGCCGCCGCGATCGGTGCGGCACCAGAGCCAGGCGCTGAACGGTGGCTACGCGCGCACTTCGGGTTGCCCCAGGATTGCCCGGTCTCTGCCTGCGCGCTGCTTGCTGACGAAACCCCGGCTCGCTGGCGCATCGATCCGGTACATCTGCATGTCGGGCGCGATCACCTCGTGCTGACCGATCCATCCAAGCTGGCCCTGACGCCAGAAGAATCACAGGCCCTGATTGAGGCGGTCACGGGCCTCTTCCTGGACGAAGGCCTTGAACTGTCAATACGCGAAGGCACCCATTGGGCCTTGCAGGAGACGGATCCGCTTCGACCCCTGCACCTGCACACCCCCTCCCTGTCAGGTGCACTCGGGCGCAGCATCGAAGCGCGTCTGCCCTCAGGCGAGGATGCGCGCCGGTGGCGGCGCCTGGTCAACGAGGTGCAAATGACCTGGTTTGCGCATCCGGTCAACCTCGAGCGCGAGGCCACTGCCCGGCCAACCGTCAACAGCCTCTGGATCGAAGGTCCCTGCCCGTCCATCGACCCGACCAGCCCATCGCGCCTGATTGCAGCTGCCCGGTTGGCTTCGGGCGGGCGTGCGCAAACGACTCTGACTCAACCCTTCGACCTTGGGTTCATCACGGCCGAAGGCGGCCCTCTGGCGGTCGATACCCGGCTTCTTGATGCAATCCTCGAAGGCGACCCGCACCGCTGGATGCAGGCTTGGCAGTCGCTCGATTCAGAATTGTTCACGCCGATGGCCCGCGGCCTGAGTCCCTGGGAGCGAGGCGCAGAGCTGGTGCTGGCCGGCGACAGCGGCTGGCGCAGCCTGCGGATCGGCGCTCGGGCCGGTTGGCGCTTCTGGAGTCGACCCGACCCGTCGTCATGGCTGCAGGAAATCCACTCGAAGCCGGTGCCCTCGGCATGATCAAGGCCGTCCCACTTCGGACCCGCACGGTTGATCCGCTTGCATCGGCCCGATTGGCTCAGGCAGGCTTATCCCCCCTGATGACGCGCCTCTATGCCGGACGCGGCATCGATTCCCCGGCTGCGCTGGAGACCGGCTTTGGCCATCTGCTCGCGCCAGCATCCATGAAGGGCACGCAGGCGGGCGCGGAGCTGCTGGCCGATGCCATCCGATCGAAGCGTCGCGTGCTGATCGTCGGTGACTATGACTGCGATGGCGCAACCGGCGTGGCTGTCGGTGTCCTCGGCCTGCGCGCAATGGGTGCAATCGTCGATTACCTGGTGCCGAACCGATTCGAGCACGGCTACGGCCTGACGCCGGAAATCGTCGACATGGCCCTCACCCATCCACGCCTGGGCCGCCCCGACCTGCTGATCACGGTCGATAACGGCATTGCCAGCATCGATGGGGTTGCACATGCACGGGCCGCAGGCCTGCAGGTGCTGATTACCGATCACCACCTGCCTGGCCACGAATTGCCCAATGCCACCGTGATCATCAACCCGAACCAGCCGGGCTGTTCATTCGCCAGCAAGAGCATCGCCGGCGTGGGTGTGATGTTCTATCTGCTGATTGCGCTGCGTGCCGAGCTCAGAAAGCGCGGTGCGTTCGAGGGCCGGACTGAGCCGGCTTTGGTCGATCTGCTGGATCTGGTTGCACTGGGCACCGTAGCCGATGTCGTCAGACTGGATCGAAACAACCGCGTGCTGGTGGCCGGCGGCCTGAAGAAGCTGCGCTCGGGCCGCTCACGGCCGGGACTGTTGGCGCTGCTGCGAGTGGCCGGACGCGACCCCAGGTTGCTCTCAAGTTCAGATCTTGGTTTCGCGCTGGGGCCACGCATCAATGCGGCCGGTCGCCTGTCGGACATTGCACTCGGTGTCGAATGCCTGCTGTGCGATGACGACGCTCAGGCCCAAGGCCTGGCCTCGGAGCTCGATGCGATCAACCGCGAGCGGCGTGAACTGCAGCAGGAAATGAACGAATCCGCGCTGGCCGTGATCGGCGAACCCGATCCGGGTCACCGGACTCTGGTTGCATTCGAGCCGGGATGGCATCAGGGCGTGATCGGTCTGGTCGCATCCCGACTGAAGGACCGCTTTGGCCGTCCAACCCTTGCGCTGGCACGCGACGATCGCAATCCCGGTCAGCTCAGGGGTTCAGGCCGTTCGATCGAAGGTGTGCATCTGCGAGACGCACTCGATCTGGCTGACCGGCGCGCACCCGGCGTGGTGCTGCGCTTCGGCGGCCATGCCATGGCCGCCGGTCTCACCTTGCTCGAAAGCGGCCTGCCCGCCTTCTCTCAGGCCTTTGAAGAGGCTGTCAACACGCTGGCAGATCCGGCCTGCTTCGCACCCATCCAGGAGACCGACGGCGCACTGGCGCCCGAGGAATTCACCCTGCAGTCGATCCAGGACATCGAACAGCAAGTCTGGGGACAAGGCTTTCCGGAGCCCTTGTTCGCCCAGCCCTTCGAAGTGCACGGACAGCGTCTCATCAAGGAGCGCCATCTCAAGCTCGACTTGAAATTCGGATCGCGCCGCCTGGCCGGCATTCTGTTCGGACACACCGAGTCCTTGCCGGCGCGGGTCACGCTCGCCTACGCACTGCAACGAGACGATTGGCAAGGGCCGGGGGGCTTGTCTCTGATCGTTCGCCACATCGGTGAATCGGCCACCTGAAAACCACGCTCTCCTGACCTGCCGGCCACGCTTGCCTTCAGGCCGCTCGGCTACAATCGCGGGTTTTGGATCGAGCGCATCATGGACGCAGAACGCCTCAACCAGATCGAGAATCTGATCAGTGACCTTCGCCAGCGAGTCGGCGAGCTTCGGAGGTATCTTTGACTACGATCTTAAGAGCGAGCGTCTGGAAGAAGTCAATGCCCAGCTCGAGTCTTCCGAGATCTGGAATGAGCCAAAACGCGCCCAGGAATTAGGCCGCGAAAAGAAGGGCCTCGAGACGGTCGTTCACGGCATTGCCAGCATCGATCAAGGCCTGGTCGACAGCGACGATCTCTTCTCAATGGCCCGCGAGGAAGGCGACGAATCCACCCTGCTTTCCATTGACAGCGATGTGAGCAGCCTGCGCGAGAAGGTCGAACTGCTGGAATTTCGCCGGATGTTTTCCGGGGAAGCCGACCCCAACAATTGCTTCGTCGAAATCCAGAGCGGCGCGGGCGGCACTGAGGCTCAGGACTGGGCGCAGATGCTGCTGCGCCAGTACCTGCGTTATTGCGAACGCAAAGGCTTCACCGCCGAACTGCTCGAGGAGTCCGAAGGCGACACCGCAGGCATCAAGGGCGCAACCCTGCGTGTCGACGGCGAATATGCCTATGGCCATCTGCGCACCGAAACCGGCGTACATCGACTGGTGCGCAAGTCACCCTTTGGCGCGGGCGACATCCGTCAGACGTCCTTTGCCTCGGTCTATGTCTATCCCGAAGTGGACGACTCGATCCAGATCGAGATCAATCCGGCCGACCTGCGCATCGACGTCTTTCGAGCATCAGGCGCCGGTGGCCAGCACGTGAACAAGACCGAGTCGGCAGTGCGTATCACCCACCTGCCCACGAACATCGTCGTGCAGTGTCAGAACGACCGCTCCCAGCATCGCAACAAGGATGAAGCGATGACCATGCTGCGCTCGCGCCTGTTCGAGCATGAATTGAGAAAACGTCAGGCCGAGCAGGACAAAGTCGAAGCCGCCAAGACCGACATCGGCTGGGGCCACCAGATCCGAAACTATGTGCTCGACCAATCGATGATCAAGGACGTGCGCACCAACGTCACAATCAGTGATACCCGGTCGGTACTTGACGGCGACCTCGATCCCTTCATCAGCGCTTCGCTCAAGCAGGGAGTGTGATGATGAGCACCGACCGCACCCAAACGCAGACTGAATCGGCTGAAGGTCAGCCCGAGCTCGACGAGAACCATGTGATCGCGGAACGGCGTGCCAAGTTGGCCCGAATCCGTGAAGCCGGCATTGCCTTCCCGAATGACTTCGTGCCGGCTGATCGTGCGGGCGACCTGCTCCAGGTCCACCAGCAGAACACCCGCGAGATGCTTGAAGCCAGCCCGATCAGTGTTTCGCTGGCGGGGCGGATGATGCTCAAGCGCGTCCAGGGCAAAGCCAGCTTTGCAACGATTCAGGATGCCAGCGGCCGGATACAGCTCTGGATCAATGACGAAGGTGTCGGCAGTGAAGCGCACGAGGCCTTCAAGCACTGGGACCTCGGCGATATCGTCGCGGCACAGGGTGTGCTCTTTCGTACGATGAAGGGCGAGCTCTCGGTGCGAGTCTCAGGGCTGCGGATGCTGGCCAAGTCGCTGCGTCCGATGCCTGACAAATTCCATGGACTGGCCGATCAGGAACAGCGCTATCGGCAGCGGTATGTGGACCTCATCGCGAATGAAGACGCGCGAAGAACCTTCGCGGCTCGCAGCACGGCGATTTCAGCCATGCGCCAGCACATGACCGCGCAGGGCTTTCTCGAAGTCGAGACCCCGATGCTCCAGCCGATTCCCGGCGGGGCCGCTGCCAAGCCTTTCATCACGCATCACAATGCGCTCGACCAGCAGATGTTCCTGCGCATTGCGCCCGAGCTCTACCTCAAGCGCCTGGTCGTCGGCGGCTTCGAGCGGGTCTTCGAGATCAACCGCAATTTCCGCAACGAAGGCATCAGCCCGCGGCACAACCCTGAATTCACCATGATGGAGTTCTATGCGGCCTATGCGGACTACCGCTGGGTCATGGACTTCACCGAAGACGTCCTGCGCGCCGCCGCGCGGGCAGCCTGCGGCACGACCCTGCTCACCTATCAGGGCCGCGAACTCGATCTGGGGGCGCCCTTCGCCCGACTGAGCATCACCGAGGCGATCTGCACGCACACCCCGTCCTATGACCCCGCGTTGCTCGGCGATGCCGGATGGCTTCGAACCGAACTCAGCCGACTCGGTGTGAATGTCAATGACCCGCGTCATCGACATGCCGGTGTCGGTGCGCTGCAATTGGCCCTGTTCGAGGAAACCGCTGAATCCGCGCTTTGGAATCCCACCTTCATCGTCGACTATCCGGTCGAGGTTTCTCCGCTGGCCCGTGAATCCGATTCCCGCCCGGGCATCACCGAACGCTTCGAGCTCTTCATCACTGGCCGGGAAATTGCCAACGGGTTTTCCGAGCTCAACGACCCGGAAGACCAGGCAGCTCGGTTTCGCAGTCAGGTGCAGGCCAAGGAAGCCGGCGATGACGAAGCGATGTACTACGACGCAGACTATGTCCGCGCACTGGAATACGGCA
>CAIXXI010000407.1 GCA_903923345.1 uncultured Burkholderiales bacterium
CGGGTGTTCGCGGATGACTTCTTCCAGGATGTCCCAGACGATGGGTTCCTGGTTCTCGACGAACTTCTTGGCCTGCTTGATGGTGGTGGCCACCCCCATCGTTTCGAGCTTGTTGAAGATGAAGGGCTTGAACAGCTCCAGCGCCATCAGCTTGGGCAGACCGCATTGGTGCAGCTTGAGCTGCGGGCCGACCACGATGACCGAACGGCCGGAGTAATCGACGCGCTTGCCCAGCAGGTTCTGACGGAAACGACCGCCCTTGCCCTTGATCATGTCTGCCAGGGACTTCAGCGCCCGTTTGTTGGCGCCGGTCATGGCCTTGCCGCGACGGCCGTTGTCGAGCAGTGAATCGACGGCTTCCTGCAGCATGCGCTTTTCGTTACGCACGATGATCTCAGGGGCCTTCAGCTCGAGCAGCCGCTTCAGACGGTTGTTTCGGTTGATGACCCGACGGTAGAGGTCGTTGAGGTCAGAGGTGGCGAAGCGTCCGCCATCCAGCGGCACCAGCGGGCGCAACTCGGGCGGCAGCACTGGCAGCACCTCGAGCACCATCCACTCGGGCTTGATGCCCGAGCGCTGGAAGCCCTCGAGCACTTTCAGGCGCTTGGCGATCTTCTTGATCTTGGCTTCGGACGAGGTGGCGGCCAGCTCATCGCGCAGACGGGTGACCTCGGCATCGACGTCGATCGAGCGCAGCAGGTCGCGAACGCCCTCGGCACCCATCAGCGCGCGGAATTCATCACCGTGCTCTTCGGTCTTGGCGAGGTAGTCGTCTTCGGTGAGCAGCTGGCAGCGCTTCAGGGGCGTCATGCCGGGCTCGATGACCACGAAGGCTTCGAAGTACAGCACGCGCTCGATGTCGCGCAGGGTCATGTCGAGGACCATGCCCAGACGCGAGGGCAGCGACTTCAGGAACCAGATGTGCGCGGTCGGGCTGGCCAGCTCGATGTGGCCCATGCGCTCGCGGCGCACCTTGGCCAGCGTCACTTCGACGCCGCATTTCTCACAGATCACACCGCGGTGCTTCAGGCGCTTGTACTTGCCGCACAGGCACTCGTAGTCCTTGATGGGTCCGAAGATCTTGGCGCAGAACAGGCCATCACGCTCCGGCTTGAAGGTCCGGTAGTTGATCGTCTCGGGCTTCTTGACTTCACCGTAGGACCAGGAGCGGATCTTTTCCGGCGACGCGATGCCAATCTTGATCGCGTCGAAATGTTCGTCTTCCTGGACCTGCTTGAAGAGGTCGAGC
Organism: uncultured Burkholderiales bacterium; assembly: GCA_903923345.1. Lineage (GTDB taxonomy): Bacteria > Pseudomonadota > Gammaproteobacteria > Burkholderiales > Burkholderiaceae_E > UBA4615. Next base: position 1,250 of record CAIXXI010000407.1, read on the forward strand.
AGTGCTTTCATGGTGCAGCTCCTCTGTTTCCCGATCAGTTGCGCTCGAGATCGATGTCGATCCCCAGCGAGCGGATTTCCTTGACCAGCACGTTGAACGATTCCGGCATGCCGGCCTCGATCGCGTGCTCGCCCTTGACCAGATTCTCATAGACCTTGGTGCGGCCGTTCACGTCGTCGGACTTGACGGTCAGCATCTCCTGCAGCGTGTAGGAGGCGCCATAGGCTTCGAGTGCCCAGACCTCCATCTCGCCGAAGCGCTGGCCACCGAACTGTGCCTTGCCACCCAGCGGCTGCTGGGTCACGAGAGAGTACGGGCCGGTCGAGCGGGCGTGCATCTTGTCGTCGACCAGGTGGTGCAGCTTGAGCACATGCATGTAGCCGACCGTGACCTGACGGTCGAAGGCCTCACCGGTGCGACCATCGTGCAGGCGCAATTGGGTCTTGTGCTCATTGAAGCCCAGGCGTGCGGTGTTCGGGTCATCGTCCGGGAAGGCGATATCCAGTGCGGCACGGATGTCGGACTCGGACGCACCATCGAACACCGGCGTTGCAAACGGCACGCCGTTGACCAGGTTGCGGGCGAGCTCGGCGATCTCATCGTCGTTGAGCGCATCCAGGTCGGCTTTCTGACCATTGCGGTTGTAGACGGAATCGAGCATGCGACGCAGGTCTGAAACCTTGTCGTGGCGATCGAGCATTTCACCGATCCGCAGACCGATGCCCTTGGCAGCCCAACCCAGGTGGGTTTCGAGAATCTGACCGACGTTCATCCGCGAGGGCACGCCCAGCGGATTAAGCACGATGTCAACCGGACGGCCATCGGCCATGTAGGGCATGTCCTCGACCGGAACGATCCGCGAGACCACACCCTTGTTGCCGTGACGACCGGCCATCTTGTCGCCGGGCTGCAGGCGACGCTTGACTGCCAGATAGACCTTGACCATCTTGAGCACGCCCGGGGGCAGTTCATCGCCCTGGGTGAGCTTCTTGCGCTTTTCTTCGAAGGCCAGATCGAAGCTGTGACGCTTCTGCTCGATCGACTCCTTGGCGGACTCGAGCTGGCTGGCCGCCGCTTCATCGGCCAGACGGATCTCGAACCACTGCCAGCGATCGAGGTCGGCCAGATAGGCTGCATCAATGACCTGACCTTTGGCCAGCTTCTTCGGACCGCCGTTGGCGGTCTTGCCGATCAGCAGGCGCTCGAGGCGCTCGAAGCTGTCGTTTTCAACAATGCGCAGCTGGTCGTTGAGGTCGAGGCGATAGCGCTTGAGTTCGTCGTCGATGATCGACTGCGCGCGTTTGTCGCGTTGGATGCCTTCACGGGTGAAGACCTGCACATCGATCACCGTGCCGCTCATGCCCGAGGGCACGCGCAGCGAGGTGTCCTTCACATCCGAGGCCTTCTCACCGAAGATCGCCCGCAGCAGCTTTTCTTCAGGGGTGAGCTGGGTCTCGCCTTTGGGCGTGACCTTGCCGACCAGGGTGTCGCCGGCATTGACTTCGGCGCCGATGAACACGATGCCGGAATCATCCAGGCGGCCGAGCTGGTTCTCGGACAGATTGGAGATGTCGCGGGTGATCTCCTCGGCGCCCAGCTTGGTGTCGCGCGCCAGGACCGACAACTCTTCGATGTGGATCGAGGTGTAACGGTCGTCAGAGACGACCTTCTCGGAGATCAGGATCGAGTCTTCGAAGTTGTAGCCGTTCCAGGGCATGAAGGCGACCAGCATGTTCTGGCCGAGCGCGAGTTCGCCGAGGTCGGTCGAGGCGCCGTCAGCCACCACATCGCCGCGGGCGATGCGATCGCCCTTGCGCACGATCGGGCGCTGGTTGATGTTGGTGTTCTGGTTGGACCGGGTGTACTTGATCAGGTTATAGATGTCGACACCGACTTCGCCTGCAGTGGCCTCATCGTCGTTGACACGGATCACGATCCGGTTGGCGTCGACATAGTCGACCAGGCCGCCGCGCAGGGCGGTGACCACCGTGCCGGAGTCGACCGCGCAGGTGCGCTCGATCCCGGTGCCGACCAGCGGGTTTTGCGGACGCAGGCAGGGCACGGCCTGGCGCTGCATGTTCGAACCCATCAGTGCGCGGTTGGCGTCGTCGTGCTCGAGGAAGGGGATCAGCGAAGCAGCCACCGAGACGATCTGGCTCGGTGCAACGTCCATGTACTCGACCTTGTCGGGCGAGGACAGCAGGGTTTCACCGTTGATCCGCACCGAAACCAGCTCATCGGTCAGGCGGCCGGCGTCATCGACCGAGGCATTGGCCTGGGCGATCACGTAACGGCCTTCCTCGATGGCAGACAGGTAGTGGATGTCTTCGGCGAGGGTCTGATTGACCACCTTGCGATACGGCGTCTCGAGAAATCCGTATTCGTTGAGCTGGGCATACAGCGACAGCGAATTGATCAGGCCGATGTTCGGGCCTTCAGGTGTTTCGATCGGGCACACGCGGCCATAGTGGGTCGGGTGCACGTCGCGGACTTCGAAGCCGGCACGCTCGCGGGTCAGACCGCCCGGGCCGAGGGCCGAGACGCGCCGCTTGTGGGTGATCTCGGACAGCGGGTTGGTCTGGTCCATGAACTGCGACAGCTGCGAGGAGCCGAAGAACTCACGGATGGCTGCGCTGATCGGCTTGCTGTTGATCAGGTCGTGCGGCATCAGGTTCTCGGTCTCGGCCTGACCCAGACGCTCCTTGACGGCGCGCTCGACGCGCACCAGGCCTGCCCGGAACTGGTTCTCGGCCAGTTCACCCACGCACCGCACGCGACGGTTGCCCAGGTGGTCGATGTCGTCGACCTCGCCCTTGCCATTACGCAGGTCCACGAGAATCTTGATGACGGCGAGGATGTCTTCGTCGCCGAGGGTCATCGCGCCGGTGAGTTCGTCGCGTCCGACCCGGCGGTTGAACTTCATGCGGCCGACCTTGGAGAGGTCGTAGGCGTCGGCGCTGTAGAACAGTCGATTGAACAGGGCCTCGACCGCATCTTCGGTCGGCGGTTCGCCGGGTCGCATCATGCGGTAGATCGCGATGCGGGCAGCGGCCTGGTCTGCGGTGTCATCGGCGCGCAGGGTCTGCGAGATGAACGGCCCACGGTCCAGGTCGTTGGTGTAGAGGGTCTTGAACTCCTGCACCGCGGCCGTGCGCATTTTCTTGAGCAGGTCTTCGGTGATCTCGTCATTGGCCCGGGCGACCAGTTCGCCAGTTTCGGAGTCGATGACGTTGGTCGCGAGCATGCGACCGAGCAGGAAATCTTCAGGCACCGAGATGCGATTGAGGCCGGCGGCTTCGACTTCACGGATGTGCTTGGCATTGATCCGTTTGTCTTTGGCGACGATCAGCTTGCCATCGCGGTCATTGATGTCGAAGCGGGCGATCTCGCCGCGCAGACGATCGGGCACCAGGTCCATCAGCCCGCCTTCGGGCATCAGCTGGAAATTATCGTTTTCGAAGAAGTGCGCGAGGATCTGCTCGGGCGTGAGGCCGATCGATTTGAGCAGGATGGTCACCGGCATCTTGCGACGGCGGTCAACCCGGAAATACAGGACATCCTTGGGGTCAAATTCGAAGTCGAGCCAGGAGCCGCGGTAAGGAATGATGCGGGCCGAGAACAGCAACTTGCCCGAACTGTGTGTCTTGCCGCGGTCGTGTTCGAAGAACACGCCCGGCGAGCGATGCAGCTGCGAGACGATGACCCGCTCGGTGCCGTTGACGATGAAGGAGCCGTTGGTCGTCATGAGCGGAATCTCGCCCATGTAGACCTCCTGCTCCTTGACTTCCTTGACCGTCGGCTTGGCGGCTTCACGGTCCATGATCACCAGGCGAACCCGGGCGCGCAACGGTGCGCAGAAGGTCAGGCCACGCTGCTGGCACTCGACGACGTCGAAAGCCGGATTACCCAGCGCGTAATTGACGAACTCCAGACGCGCCATCTGGTTGTGCGAAACGATCGGGAAGATCGAGGTGAACGCGGCCTGAAGGCCTTCGTCCTGGCGCTCGGCAACCGTGCGTTCGGTCTGCAGGAACTGGTTGTAAGAGGCCAGCTGGGTCGAGAGCAGGTAGGGCACTTCCTGCACGACCTTGCGCTTGGCGAAGGACTTGCGGATGCGCTTTTTCTCGGTGAATGAATACGCGTGGGCCATGGACGCTCCGGTGATGCCTTAGGCAGGGATCGGGGTCTGGGTCGTCATCCCGCAGGATGACGGCGCAGGACTCGAGCCCCGGTACAACAATGAAGCACGCACGCCCGGCACCGACCCTGTTCGGGGTCGGATGCCGGGTGTTCGTGGTGTCAGAGACAACTGATGAATACAGCCTGTGAAGGTTCGAGAGTCGGGGATTACTTGACTTCGACCTTGGCGCCAGCGTCCTCGAGCTGCTTCTTGAGGGCTTCGGCGTCGGCCTTGGAGATGGCTTCCTTGACGGGCTTCGGTGCGCCGTCTACCAGGTCCTTGGCTTCTTTCAGGCCCAGGCCGGTTGCTGCACGCACGACCTTGATGGCCTCGACTTTCTTCTCGCCGGCAGCCACCAGGATGACGGTGAACTCGGTCTGCTCTTCAGCAGCCGGTGCAGCAGCGCCACCGCCTGCGGCCGGAGCGGCCACGGCGACGGCTGCGGCAGCTGCCGACACGCCAAACTTCTCTTCCATATCCTTAATGAGCTCGGAGAGCTCGAGCACGGTCATGCCGGCGATTGCGTCCAGAATTTCTGTTTTGCTCAGTGCCATGATGTGTAGTCCTGTCGATTGCTGAATGGTTGAAACGGGGTCTGGTGAGACGGGTCCAGCCTGCCGGGCAGACGCTTACGCGTCAGCCTTCTCGCGTTCATCGCGCAGCGCGGCAACGGTGCGGACAAATTTGCCCGGCACTTCGTTGAGCGTCTGAACGAATTTCGCAACGGGCGCCTGCATGGTGCCCATCAGCTGGGAGAGCAGCACTTCACGGCTGGGCATGGACGCCAGCGCCTTGACCGCATTCGTGTCGAGCACGGAATTCGGCATGGCACCGGCCTTCAGGGCCAGCTTGTCGTTGCTCTTTGCGAAATCGGAGAGCACCTTGGCGCACTGCACGGGGTCTTTCGACATGCCGTAGATGAGCGGCCCGACAAGCTTGTCGGTCAGCCCTTCAAACGGCGTGCCGGCGACTGCACGGCGAGCCAGCGTGTTTTTCAACACGCGCAGATACACACCCGACTCCCGCGCCTGCTTGCGCAGTGCGGTGATCGCGCCCACTTCCAGACCACGGTACTCGGCGACGATGATGGCCTGTGCGGACGCAACCTGCTCGCCCACTTCGGCTATGACTGCCGCCTTTTCTTCACGATTGAGAGCCACGGTCCTTCGCTCCTTACCTAGAAAGGGTGCTGCAGCCCGAAGGCCTTGCACCGGTTACGGCGACCGATCGTGATCTCGAACTGCATTCGACGGGATCCATGGCTGGACACCTTCTGGTGCTGCTGAAATCCGCTTCGGGACCGCCATCTGCGCCGGGCGCTCTCGCGTTTAAGGCATCCTGGGTCGAAACCCGATCTGCCCCCTGCGGTCTTTGACAACCCGCCCGCCTTTCGACGGGCAGCCCAAAGTGCTTTAAAAGTCCGGAATCAGACTGCGAACCCGGACCGACTGTTTCAGTGACTCAGGCCTGCGGCGTGAGCACGCTCACGGTGTCGACCTTCACGCCAATGCCCATCGTGCTCGAGACCGCCACCTTGCGCAGGTAGATGCCCTTGGAGCTGGCCGGCTTGGCCCGGTTCAGCGCCTCGATGAGTGCGCTCAGGTTGGCCTGCAGGGCCTCCGGCTGGAACGATGCCCGGCCGATGGTGGCGTGGATGATGCCGGCCTTGTCGGTTCGGTACTGAACCTGACCGGCCTTGGCGTTCTTGACTGCGGTGGCGACGTCAGGCGTGACCGTGCCGACCTTGGGGTTCGGCATCAGGCCGCGCGGACCGAGAATCTGACCGAGTCCGCCCACGACGCGCATGGCATCGGGCGACGCAATGACGATGTCGAAGTCCAGCTGGCCGGCCTTGACCCGCTCGGCGAGGTCTTCCATGCCGACGATGTCAGCCCCGGCTGCCTTGGCTTCTTCAGCCTTGGCGCCTTGCGTGAACACCGCCACACGAACCGACTTGCCGGTGCCCGAAGGCATCACGACCGAGCCGCGAACCACCTGGTCGGATTTCTTGGGATCAACACCGAGTTGCACGGCGACGTCGATGGATTCATCGAACTTGGCGACCGCACATTCTTTGACGAGGTTCAGGGCGTCTGAGACCGGGTAGAGCTTCTGCGGATCAACCTTGCCCTGGATGACTTTTGCGCGCTTGGTGAGCTTAGCCATGATCAGAGGCCCTCCACCGTGATGCCCATGCTGCGGGCGGTTCCTGCGATCGTGCGAACGGCTGCATCCAGGTCGGATGCGGTGAGGTCAGGCGCCTTGGTTTTGGCGATTTCCTCGGCCTGGGCACGGGTGATCTTGCCCACCTTGTCGGTGTGCGGGGTCTTGGAACCCTTGTCGATCTTGGCCGCCTTCTTGATGAGAATGGTCGCCGGCGGCGTCTTCATCACGAAGGTGAAGCTCTTGTCGGCAAAGGCGGTGATGACAACAGGAATCGGCAGGCCCGGCTCGACACCCTGAGTCTGGGCATTGAAGGCCTTGCAGAATTCCATGATGTTCAGGCCCCGCTGACCCAGCGCCGGACCGATCGGCGGGGAGGGGTTGGCCTTGCCTGCAGGGACCTGCAGCTTGATGTAACCGACGACTTTCTTTGCCATGGCGGCAGTGCTCCGTTAGGTTGAGTACTAGCGCCGGTTCGAGGCGACGGCGTCGCCCTACTGCGGCTCCTCGGTGCATGCGGGCGTCATCGCTGACGATCGCTTCAGGTATGTGCCCGACGAGTCATTCACTCGACGAACCCGGAACCTGGGGCGCATGCAACGCCCCATCAGCCGGTTGAACCCTTACAGCTTCTCGACCTGACCGAACTCGAGTTCGACCGGTGTGGCCCGGCCGAAAATGGTGACCGAGACGCGCAGGCGGCTCTTC
>CAIXXI010000408.1 GCA_903923345.1 uncultured Burkholderiales bacterium
GCGACTGACCCGGATTGCGCTGCGGCCCGGCCAGCGCCGGACCGCAGCGATCCATTCAGATATTCAGATCACGCCCTGTTCGCGCATCCGGCTGATCTCATCACTCGAGAACCCGATTTCCGCGAGCACGGCGTCACTGTCCTCGCCTTTGGCGCCGAGCGAGCGCTCAAGGCGCCCGGGTGTGCGCGACAGCACCATGCCCGGTGCCAAGACCCGAACCGGACCCCGGGTGGGGTGTTGCACGGTTGCGGCAAGGCCGGCATGCATGACTTGCGGATCAGCGAAGACCTGATCCACGCTATAGATCGGTCCGCAGGGCACTCCGGCCGCATTCAAGGCATCGATCCACTCGCCGCTTGATCGGGTGGCGAACACACCCGACAGGACGGCGTTCAGGTCGGCTCGATGGTTCGAGCGTGCGCGCTCATCGGCAAACCGGGCATCCTGAAGCAGATCCGCTCGGCCGATCGCTGCGCACAGCCGCGCCCAGATGGTCTGGCCGCCTGCGCCGATATTGATGTGGCCGTCACGCGTGGCATAGGCCGACGTGGGCATGCTGGTCGGATGGTCGTTGCCCACCTGGCCTGGCACCTCGCCATCGACCAGAAAACGTGCCGCCTGGAAGTCCATCAGGCCCAGCGCCGATTGCAGCAGCGAGGCCTGCACCCACTGGCCGCGGCCACTGCGATGACGCTCGTGCAGGGCGGCCATCACACCGAGTGCGGCATACAGGCCGGTGGCCACATCGGCGATGGCAGCGCCCGCCCGCATCGGCCCCTGGCCGGGTGCACCGGTGACTGACATCAGCCCTGACATCCCCTGGGCGATCTGATCGAAGCCCGGTCGCTCCCGATAGGGGCCGTCCTGCCCGAACCCCGAGATGCTGGCCAGAATGATGCGAGGGTTGATCGCTGCGAGCGACTCATAGTCGATACCCAGTCGGAACTTCACATCGGGTCGATAGTTTTCGACCACCACATCGGCACTGCGCACCAGCCGGTGCAGCACCTCGCGGGCACCGGCGGCCTTCAGGTCGAGCGTGAGCAGCCGCTTGTTGCGATGCAGGTTGATCATGTCGGCGCCGTCGCGCGGGCCGGTCATCAGTTCAGCCCGATCCGAACTGGCGGGCGGCTCGATGCGAATCACATCGGCGCCGAAATCGGCGAACTGCTTGACGCAGGTCGGGCCCGATCGCACCTGGGCCAGGTCGATGACGCGCAAGCCTTCGAAGGCACCGCCCCCAAGGGCGTGTGGCTCACCCATCTCAGCTGTCCAGGGTGATGTTGGCGCGCCGGATGACCTCGCCCCACTTCTGGTTTTCTGCTCGCATCGCTTCGCTCAGCCGATCGACCGGGATGCTGAAGATTTCCTCGACACCGCCCTTTTTCAGCCCGGCAACCGTTTCCGGGTCTTCCAGCGTGGTGCGCAGGGCAGCGCGAAGTTTCTGCACGGCCTCGGGCGGCGTGGCAGCCGGCGCGACAAAGCAGTTCCAGCCTTTCTCATCGAATCCATCCAGACCCTGCTCGGCAATGGCCGGCACATCGGGCAGCGCCGAGACACGCTTTGCACTGGAGACGCCCAGTGCGCGCACCCGACCGGCCTGGATGTGCTGCACCATCGGGCCGATTGTCGAGACCGCCAGATCGACCTGGCCGCCGACCAGATCGGCGGTGTATTGCACGGATCCCTTGTACGGCACGTGATTCATGCTGATGCCCGCCCGCGCCTTGAGGAACTCGGCGATCAGGTGATGCGGCGAACCCACACCGGCACTGGCGCAATTCAATTTGCCGGGATTGGCCTTGGCATAGGCGATGAGCTCGGGGATGGTCTTCACCGGAACCGACGGGTGGGCGACGACGACCATCGGCAGCGCGCCCAGATGCGCCAGCGGCACGAAGGCCTTGATCGGGTCATAGCTCACCTTGCGCATGTTCGGCACATAGGCAAAGGCGGTCGTGTCGTACAGATGGAAGGTGTATCCGTCGGCCGGCGCTCGGGCGGCCGCATCCGCGCCGATCGTCGTGCTGCCACCCGGGCGGTAGTCGAAGATGATCGGCTGACCCAGTACCTTTTCGAGCTTTCCAGCCACGGTGCGCGACCAGAGGTCAGCGCCACCGCCAGCCGGATAGGGCACGATCAGTTTCACCGGTTTGTCGGGAAAGACCGATGCATGCGTTGCACCGGGCAGTGCCCAGGCGGCGGCACTGGCCGCTGCCACGCGCAAGGTCAGGCGTCGTGTCGGGCGCGAAGGTTTGATCTGGGTCATGTCTGTCTCCTGTATTCGGCAGACTGTCTGATGTTGTGCTGACTCGCAAGCAGGCTGACAGGCCCGCTCTGGTGCGCCGGTTCCGGAATTTCGGCGAAACGACTGCATGAGCCTGCATCGGGTTTGGGCGAGAATGCGGATCGGGCCCACCTGAGGTGGATCCACACACGACGCAGATCGTCGACCCCCGAATGCCCTCGCCAGAGACTGCACCCATGACACTTCCCACCTACGAAACCATTCGAACCGAGATGGTCGAGCCGCATCTGCTGCAGATCACCCTGAATCGTCCTGAAGTCGGCAATGCCCTGAATACCCAGATGGGTCGCGACATGCACGACCTCTGGATGCGCCTGACCGAAGATGCTGGCGAGGTGCGATGCATCGTCCTGACCGGCTCGGGCGATCGCATCTTCTGCGCCGGTGGCGACCTGAAAGAGCGCAATGGCATGACCAAGGCGCAGTGGGTGCGTCAGCACGAGCTGTTCGAGCGGATGTACTGGGCCTTCGTCGA
>CAIXXI010000409.1 GCA_903923345.1 uncultured Burkholderiales bacterium
CATGCCGATCTGCACCCGGCTGGCGAATTCGCGGGCCGAATCCCCGTCACGGGTAAACAGGCAGCAGCCGTTGCCGAACTCATGGCCATTGACCAGTGCCAGCGCGTCCTCGAAGCTCGCAACCCGGGTAACCCCGAGCACCGGCCCGAAGATCTCCTCGCGATAGATCGACATCGACGGCGAGACCCGGTCGAACAGGCAGCCACCCAGGAAAAAGCCGTTCTCACGGCCCGGCACCTTCAGACCGCGACCATCGACCACCAGGCTCGCCCCTTCGGCCACCCCGGCATCGACATAGCCCTTGACCTTCTCGAAGTGCTGCCGGGTCACCAGCGGGCCCATTTCGGCGCTCGGGTCGGTGCCATCAGCCACCTTGATGGTCTTGACCCGCTCAGCCAGGCGCGCGATCAGCGTGTCGGCCGTGGTGTCGCCCACCGCAACCGCCACCGACACCGCCATGCAGCGTTCGCCGGCCGAGCCATAGGCCGCGCCGATGATGGCATCGACCACCTGTTCCATGTCGGCGTCCGGCATCACCACCAGGTGATTCTTGGCACCGCCCAGCGCCTGCACCCGCTTGCCATTGCGACTGGCGGTTTCGTGGATGTACTGGGCGATCGGGGTCGATCCGACAAAACTCACTGCAGCAATCTGCGGATGGGCCAGCAGCGCGTCGACCGCGACCTTATCGCCATTGACCACGCTGAACACGCCATCAGGCAAGCCGGCTTCCTTGAGCAGACGGGCGATAAACAGACCGGCCGACGGATCACGCTCGGAGGGCTTCAGGATGAAGCAGTTGCCGCAGGCCAGCGCGACCGGGAACATCCACATCGGAACCATTGCCGGGAAGTTGAACGGCGTGATGCCGGCCACCACGCCCAGCGGCTGCCGAACCGACCAGGCATCGATCCCGGTTCCGACCTGCTCGGTGTACTCGCCCTTCAGCAGGCTGGGAATGCCACACGCGAACTCGACCACCTCCATGCCACGCGTCACTTCACCGAGCGCGTCAGACAGCACCTTGCCGTGCTCGGCGGTGATGATCGCTGCCAGCTCGCCGGCATGGCGATCCAGCAGTTCCTTAAACTTGAACATGACCCGAGCGCGACGCAGCGGAGGCGTGGCCGCCCAGGCAGGGAAGGCGGCTGCAGCCGACCGGACCGCCTGATCGACGGTCGCGACTTCGGCCAGCGCCACCTTGCGCGCCACCGCGCCGGTGGCCGGATTGAAGACATCGACCTGGCGTTCAGCCGCAACCGGGGCGCGAACGGCCCCGTCGATCCAGTGTCCGATCGACCCGGCGCCCAGCCAGGTTGACGCCGAGAAAGCCTGAGATTCGGTACTGCCCATGGCGACTCCGTTGTTCAATGGGTTGAATGATTGTTCAGGATATGGGACGATTGTCCGCAGTCGCCCTTCCACTGTCAATGAAGACCCCGTGATCCCGCTCGTCACTCCTCCAAAACCCGAACGCCTGGTCCCGGCCGTCGAACGGGCGGCGCGGGTCATGGACGCCCTGGCCTCGTCGCGGCAGCCCCTGACGCTCGCCGAGATCTCAAAGCGCCTCACACTGCCCCGCAGCAGCGTCCATGGCCTGCTCGCCACGCTGGTGGCACTCGAGCTCGCGCGCCGCCATGACGATGCCTCATTCACCATCGGCCCCAAAGCACTCCAGTGGGCCGGCGCCTATGGCCGTCAAAGCGATGTCCTGCGAGCCTTCGAGCTGCATGCTGACCGCATCGCAGCACTGGACACCGAGACCGTGATGCTGGCCGTCCTGGAGGGCCCGGACGTCGTCTACCTGGCCTGCCGACAGGGCAGCCGGGCACTGGCGGTCAATTTCAGGGTCGGCGGCCGATTTCCAGCCCCCTGCACCTCATCGGGCAAAGCCATGCTGGCCTGCCTGTCCGACCGGGTGCTGCGTGAGCGGCTCGGCCAGGCCCCCCTGCCCCGATTGACCCGACATGGCATCGGCAGCGCAGCCGTGTTGCTGCGCCAGTTGCAAAGCGTGCGCCGGCAAGGATTTGCCATCGACGACGAAGAAACCGCCGAAGGCATGCAATGCTTTGGGGCCGCCATTCATGATGCCAGCGCAGGCGACGCCAACGCGGCGGTCGCCGTCAGTGTGATCAAGGCCGGACTGAGCGCTGCACGGCGCGAAGAACTGATCGCGGGCATCCAGGCCTTGGCCAGCACGATTTCGATCGAACTGGGCGCACCCACCCCTGACTCTCAGCCGAGCTGACGCTCACCCCTGAACCAGACCCACCTCAGAACCCATGAACGCACCCTTGTCGCACCCCGCCCTCACCACCTCCTCCGAGCGACTCTGGTCGTCCCTGATGGAACTGGCCCGCATCGGCGCCACTCCTTTGGGTGGCATCTGCAGACTGGCACTCACGCCGCTGGACTCACAGGCGCGCAACACCGTCACCGGATGGCTGCAGGAAGCCGGCTGTGAGGTCCGATGCGACTCGATCGGCAACATTTACGCCATCCGCCCGGGCACCGACCCGAACGCGCTGCCAGTGGCAACCGGCAGTCACATCGACTCGCAGCCAAGCGGTGGCCGATTCGACGGCCAGTACGGCGTGCTCGCCGGGCTCGAAGTGATCCGCAGCCTCAATGACGCCGGCGTCAAGACCCGCCGCCCGATCGCAGTCGCGATCTGGACCAACGAAGAAGGCACACGGTTTCAGCCAGTCATGATGGGATCGGGCGTGTACGCCGGCGCATTCAGCGCAGAACACTGCCATGCCCAGACCGACGCCGATGGCGTCAGCGTCGGCGACGCACTGCGCTCGATTGGCGCGCTGGGCATCGACGCAGCCCCCGAATTCGATGCGTACTTCGAGGCCCACATCGAACAGGGCCCGGTGCTGGAGAACGAGCGCAAAGTCATCGGCGTGGTCGAGTCGGCGCTCGGTCAGCGCTGGTTCGACGTGGTGATCCAGGGCCAGGACGCCCACGCCGGGCCCACACCGATCGAACTGCGCCGCGATGCACTGCTCGCCGCCTCGCACCTGACGGTCGCGGTGCGTGACATCGCAACCCGCCACCCGGACTACGCCCGCGCCACCGTCGGACGCCTGATCGCATCGCCCAATTCGCGCAACGTCATTCCCGGCAAGGTCGAGATGAGCATCGACCTGCGCAATGCCCGGGCCGAAACGCTCGACGCCATGACTGCGGCCGTGCACGCGGCGGTGCAGCGCATCGAACAGGAACAGGGCGTGTCGATCAGCCTGCAGCAGACCGCCCACTTTCCGCCCTGCGCCTTCGATGCCTCCATGCGCCAGTCGATCGAATCCAGCGCAGCCGCATTCAACTATCCACAGATGCAACTGGCGAGCGGCGCAGGCCACGATGCGGTGTATGTGGCACGACGCTGCCCAACCGCGATGATCTTCGTACCCTGCGAACGCGGCATCAGCCACAACGAAATCGAAAACGCCGACCCGGCCCACCTGCATGCCGGGGCCAACGTGCTGCTGCACGCCATGCTCGCCCGCGCCCAACGCCCGTGACCCTGGACCTGCCCGCGCCCCTGGCCGATGCCCTGGGCGTCGCCCTCGGCCAGCCCGCCAGCCTGGGCCCGCTTGCGATGGTCGCCGCCGCGTTCATCGCAGGCGGTCTGGTCAAGGGATTGCTTGGCGTGGGTCTGCCGCTGGTGATCGTGCCGCTGCTGGCCCTGATCATTCCGAGCCCGAAGGCGATCGCCCTGATGGGCATGCCGATCCTGCTCTCGAACCTGTGGCAGGCACTCGACGGGGGCCACATCCGATATGCCATGCGCCGCTTTGTGTGGCTTCTGGTGCCGATGGTGGTGGCCACCGCCCTCACCGTGCGGATGACACTGGGCTTGCCGGTGTCAACGCTCAACATCATGGTGGCCTGCGCGGTGCTGCTGGCGGTCGTCCTGCTCGCTTGGCAACCGGCCAGCGCCATTGCGCCGGCCCATGAGCCGCGCTGGAATTTCATCGTCGGCCTGCTCTCGGGCGCATTGGGCGGCGTCTCGTCGATGATGGGGCCACTGATCATCAGCTACCTGGTCGCCCTGCGTTTGCCGCGCGAACAATTCATCGGGTCGATCAGTGTCATCTATCTGGCCGGCGCCCTGCCCCTGTTTATTTCGATGGTCGCACTCGGCATCCTCGGCTGGCCTGAGGCGATCCTCTCGACCCTGTCGCTGGCACCGATGTTCATCGGCATGTCCGCAGGCAAGCGACTGCGCAGCCACGTGAGCGAAGCCGCGTTTCGCAAGCTGCTGCTGGGCTTTCTCACGCTGGTTGGGGTGATGCTGCTGGTGAAGTAGCCGGCACGCCAGCGCCTACAATCGGCCCCATGCCTGACCCCAACCCGATGATTCTGGCCGTCACGATGGGCGATGCCTGCGGCATCGGCCCGGAAATCGTGCTCAAAGCCTGCATGGCCTGCGCAGCCCAGCCCCACCCAGCCCGCTTGCTGGTCTATGGTGATCCTGGCCTGCTGCAACGCCAGGCAGACGCACTCGCGCTGCCTGTCCAGATCACCACCCTCACCGATCCTTCGGAACTGGCCACGATGAACACATCGGCGCCATCACGCCTGCAGATTCCGGTCATCGCCTGCAGCGACTTGCCGCTGGATCTGCCGATCGGACAGGTCGATGCCCGCGCCGGTCATGCGGCCCACGCAGCCATCGTGCGGGCCAGCCACGATGCGATCGCCGGGCATGTGGCCGCTGTCGTCACCGCGCCGATCCACAAGGAAGCCCTGCATGCCGCCGGCGTGCAACACCCCGGCCACACCGAGATCCTTGCCGAACTCGCGGGCGTGCGCGACGTACGGATGATGCTGGCCAACGATGAACTGCGCACGATCCTGGTCACCATCCATGTGTCGCTGCGCGAGGCCATCGAAGGCATCACCTACCCGGCGGTGCTCGAGACGCTGCTGATCGCGCACGACGGCCTCAAGCGACTGGGCATTGCTGCGCCGCGCATCGCGGTTGCAGGGCTCAACCCCCATGCCGGCGAAGGCGGTCTGATGGGGCGCGAAGAAATCGAGATCATCGCACCGGCGATCGCGGCCGCTCGTGCGCAAGGCATCGACGCCAGCGGCCCTTGGCCGGGCGACACCATCTTCATGCGGGCCCGTGGCTTTCGCGAGTTCGACCTGGTCGTGGCGATGTATCACGATCAGGGCCTGATCCCTGTGAAATACCTCGGCCTCGACCAAGGGGTGAACGTCACCGTGGGCCTGCCCTTCGTGCGCACCAGCGTCGACCACGGCACTGCGTTCGACATTGCCGGTCGCGGCATTGCCGATCACCGCAGCCTGCTCGCCGCCATCGAGATGGCCATCCAGGTCGCCCGACCCATCCCCTCCTGAGCCCATCCGATGACCGACTTTCGAAGCGACACCGTGACCCGCCCCACAGCCGCCATGCGCGACGCCATGGCGCGCGCTGAAGTCGGCGACGATGTCTTCGGCGACGACCCGACCATCAACCAGCTGCAGGCGCAGGCCGCTCAGCTGCTGGGCTTCGAAGACGCCCTGTTTGCGACCTCGGGCACTCAGACCAACCTGCTCGGGCTGCTGGCGCACTGCGAACGCGGCGAAGAGGCCATCGTCGGCCAGCAATGGCACACCTACAAATGGGAAGCCGGCGGCATGGCCGTGCTCGGATCGATCCAGCCCCAGCCGCTGGAAAACGAAGCCGACGGCACGATTGCGCTGTCAGCCATTGAAGCGGCCATCAAGCCGGATGACTCCCATTTCGCGATCACCCGCCTCGTGGTCATGGAAAACACCACCGGCGGCAAGGTGCTGCCGATGGACTACCTGCGCGAGGTGCGGGCACTTGCCACCCGGCGCGGGCTGGCCACGCACCTGGACGGCGCGCGCCTGTTCAATGCCGCGATCGAAGTGGGCGCACGGCGCACGGCGGGGCGCCTCGAAGGCGATCGTCACGGCTTAACGACGACGACTGACCCGCGTGCCGTGGCCCGCGAGATCTGCGCGCAGTTCGACAGCGTCTCGGTGTGCCTGTCCAAGGGCCTGGGCGCACCCGTCGGCTCGCTGTTGCTCGGCTCCAGGCCGCTGATCACGCGGGCGCGGCGCTGGCGCAAGATGCTCGGTGGCGGCATGCGTCAGGCCGGCATCCTCGCTGCCGGCGGCCTGCATGCCCTGGACCATCACATCGATCGACTCGCCGACGATCACGCACTCGCGCAGCAACTGTCCGATGGCCTCAACCGTGTCGCGCAGACCCATGCCCGCCCCGGCGAAGGCCTTCACGCCGACACGCCGCAGACCAACATCGTGTTCGTGCGAATCGATGACGCAATCGCCACCGACTTTGCCGCCCACCTGCTGACCCACGGCGTGCGAAGCACTGGCAGTGTCGGACGTTATGGTTCCGGGCTGGTGCAGCGCTGGGTGACGCATCTGGATGTCGGGCCTGCCGAAGTCGAACGCGCATTGCAGGTGGTCCAGGGCTTCTTCGAGACCCGTTCGAAGAATTGACGCTGATCAAATCCTCGAGCGCCGGGCAGGTGAGGATGAGCCAGGGTCAACGAACAGGGGTCGGTGTCATGGCCGAATTTCAGGAGTCCGAACACCTGCGCGGCCGGATCGAGGCGCGGCTTGAGCAGTTGCGCGCAGAAATCGCAGCCAAGCTGGGTGATGCGATCGACGCCTCGCAGACCCTCGAGCGCACCGATGACAGCGGCGATCAGTCTGTCGCAGATGACCTGGCCACCGGCGACTTCGCCGATGCACGGCGCGACATCGAAGAATACGAAGCAGGCCAAGCCGCGCTGCGCCGACTCGAAGAGGGCTCCTGGGGGCGCTGTGTGGACTGCGGGCAATCGATCCCGGCCGCCCGGCTGCATGCCCAACCGTTTTCGGCGCGCTGTCTCGAATGCCAGGTGCTGGTCGAACGACACAGCGGCGTGCGTCACACCAGCCTCTGAAGCAAAGGCCTGCGGCTGAACGGCAGGACACCGCCAATGTTGCCCAAGGCCGCCCCGATCAGTCGCCACAGGCAATAATGCGAAGCTGATCATCCGACACCCGGATGGGTTCACCTTCACCGGAGGCCCGATGGCCAACCCGCCCGACAGCGTCAGCATGG
>CAIXXI010000410.1 GCA_903923345.1 uncultured Burkholderiales bacterium
CGCGAGGCTGCCGCCGCACACCGAGGCCATCGACGACGATCCGTTGGACTCGGTGATCTCCGACACCACGCGAAGCGAGTAGGCGAACTGCTCGACCGGCGGCACGAGTGCGGCCAGGGCGCGCTTGGCCAGACGGCCATGACCCACCTCACGGCGCTTGGGTGCGCCAAAACGGCCGGTTTCACCGGTGGCGAAGGGCGGCATGTTGTACTGGAGCATGAAGCGCTCGCGGTACTCGCCATTGATCGCATCGATGATCTGTTCATCGCGAGCGGTACCCAGCGTGGTGATGACCAGCGCCTGGGTTTCGCCTCGGGTGAAGAGTGCCGAGCCGTGGGCGCGCGGCAGCACGCCTGTGCGAATCGAGATCGGACGCACGGTACGGGTGTCGCGGCCATCGATACGCGGTTCGCCCGAGAGAATCTGGCTGCGCACGATGCGCGATTGCAGCTCGAACAGGATGTTGCCCAGCTCGTTGGAGTCGGGTTCGGGCTGACCTGCAGCCGCGGCTTCCTGAAGGATCGTGGCAACCGCCGATTTCTCGATGGTGCGGATGCGCTGGCTGCGCTCCTGCTTGTTCCGGGTGCGATAGGCCTCACGCATATCGGCTTCGGCCAGCGCAGAGACACGCGCAATCAGCGGCTCGTTGCGGGCCGGCGGCTGCCAGTCCCACTCGGGCTTGCCAGCGATCTCGACCAGCTCATCGATTGCCTTGATCACGGCCTGCATCTGCTCGTGGCCGAAGACCACCGCACCAAGCATCACATCTTCTGGCAGTTGATCCGCCTCGGACTCGACCATCATCACCGCGGAATCGGTGCCGGCCACCACCAGGTCGAGCTTGCTCGAAGGCAGTTGCGAGGCGTTCGGGTTGAGGACGTACTGGCCGTCGATGTAACCCACGCGCGCCGCACCGATCGGGCCGTTGAAAGGCAAACCCGACAGCGCGATCGCTGCCGAGGTGCCGATCATCGCGGGGATGTCTGCATCGACTTCCGGATTGCTCGACAGCACATGCACGATCACCTGAACTTCGTTGTAGAAGCCATCCGGAAAGAGCGGGCGAATCGGGCGGTCGATCAGGCGGCAGGTCAGGATTTCCTTTTCAGTGGGACGGCCTTCACGCTTGAAGAAGCCACCCGGGATACGGCCGGCTGCATAGAATTTTTCGACGTAGTCAACGGTCAGGGGGAAGAAATCCTGCCCCGGCTTGACCGACTTGGAGGCCACGACAGTGGCCAGGATCACGGTGTCGTCCATCGAGACGATCACGGCACCGCTTGATTGGCGAGCGATTTCGCCGGTTTCGATGGTCAGGGAATGCTGCCCCCACTGGAGCGTTTTCTTTGCAATGTCAAACACGTTTCGTTCCTCTCTCTACATTCGTTCAATGGCCTGCGCGATCCGTCGGCGGCGCAGTTCGCCTCGCTGCAGAAAACAAAAATGCCCGCCACAAGGGACGGGCATTGCGGTGCACCTTCAGGCTTTCGGCATTACTTGCGCAGGCCCAGGCGCTCGATCAAAGCCTTGTAACTGTCGGGGCTGCGCCCTTTCAGGTAGTCGAGCAACTTGCGACGACGGCTCACCATCTTGAGCAGGCCGCGACGCGAGTGGTGATCCTTGGCGTGGATCTTGAAGTGCCCGGTCAGTTCGTTGATGCGGGCGGTGAGCAGCGCGACCTGGACTTCCGGGGATCCGGTGTCGCCCTGGGCGCGTTGATAATCGGCCACGATCTTGGCCTTGTTGATTTCAGCTACAGACATGATTTCCCTTGTTGACTTGCGGCTGCGCCGGGATGCGCGCCGTGCTGTTTCAAATGAGCCCCGCCGATCAGACAATTCCGAAAGGCGAAACCCGCTGATTGTAAAGAAGATTTCGCAATTCGGCAATGCAGCCATCAGCGCCGCTCGGCTCGCGCCGCCACCACGATGCCAGCCAGCAGCACTGAAAAGCCGAACAGCTGCAGGGGCGCTACAGCCTCGCCCAGCAGCAGCCAGGCCAGAATGGCCGAACCGACCGGCTCGCCGAGAATCGCCAGGGCAACGAATGTCGGCGACAGGTGCCGAAGCGAGGCATTGATCAGGGTATGCCCGGCCAGCTGGGGCCCCAGTGCCAGACCGATGATCGGCAGCCAGGCTGCAAGCGGGATTCGATCAAGCCACTGCCCGGCCAGCATGGCAATCAGGTTCATCGCCAGTGCCGCGGCGCCATACACGATAGCCACATAGGCCAGCAGTGGCAGCTTCAGGTTGAGGCGGCGCCCAACCAGCAAATAACCGGAGATGGCCAAAGCGCCTGACAGTGCCAGGGCGTTGCCGAGCATCGGATCCCGGCCGGCGGGCGCAGCACCGGTCTGAACGAGGTCGTTGGCGATGATCAGCCCAGTCCCTGCGATACCCAGTGCAATGCCCACCAGTGTGCCCCGGGCGGGCGGCTCACGCAGCACAAGCCAGGCGGCCAGACCGACCCAGATGGGATTCGTGGTCACGAGCGCCACGCTGCTGGCCACCGAGGTGAACTGAAGCGATGCAATCCAGGTGGCGAAGTGCACCGCAAGCAGCGATCCGGCCAGCGCTGCGGTCTGCCAGTCACGGACTCTGAGCGAAGCAAGCGACGGGCGTTGGCGCACCAGCGCCATCGGAACCACCACCATCGACGCCAGGGTGAGTCTTGCGGCCGCAATCGCCAGCGGATGTGCGCCGGCATCGATGGCCAGTCGGATCAGCAAAGCCGCCGTCGAGACCACCAGCACGCCGAGCGCAAGCGCGGCGTAACGAAGCGGCGCTGTACGACTCACGTCCTGGGCAGTGTCACACCGCTTTGCCCCTGGTACTTGCCACCCCGATCCTTGTAGGAGGTTTCACAGACTTCGTCGGACTCGAAGAACAGCACCTGTGCGCAGCCCTCCCTTGCGTAGATCTTGGCAGGCAACGGGGTGGTGTTGGAGAACTCCAGGGTCACGTAGCCCTCCCACTCGGGTTCGAAGGGGGTGACGTTCACGATGATGCCGCAGCGGGCATACGTGGACTTGCCCAGGCAGATCGTGAGCACGGTGCGGGGTATCCGGAAATATTCGACGGTGCGCGCCAGTGCGAACGAGTTCGGCGGGATGATGCAGACATCGCCCTTGAAATCGACAAAGGACTTTTCGTCGAAGTTCTTCGGATCGACGATGGTTGAATTGATGTTCGTGAAGATCTTGAACTCGTCGGCGCAGCGGATGTCGTAGCCATAGCTGGAGGTGCCCCACGACACCACGCGCTGCCCGTTGGCCTCTCGCACCTGGTCGGGTTCGAAGGGCTCGATCATGCCGTGTTGCGCGGCCATGCGGCGGATCCAGCGGTCGGATTTGATGCTCATCGGGCAATCCAGGTTTGAGGCGATCCGGGATTGTGGGCAAACAGGGCAGCCCGGGCAACCGGGATGTCACTCGGGGCAGTGAAGTCTGTGTTTCAATACTGAGAGGTCCCGGCCGATTTCCGATGCGCAGCGGGGCCAGACAACTGGAGGAGTGCTTGATGAACCAGACCCTGAGCCTGACGGTCAACGGCAAAGCCGTTTCCGTCACTGTCGATCCCCGCACGCTGCTCGTGCAACTGATCCGCGATCAACTTCACCTCACCGGGACCCATATCGGCTGTGACACCGCGCAGTGCGGTGCCTGCACGATCCGACTCAATGGACGGGCTGTGAAGGCCTGCTCGATGCTGGCGGTTCAGGCCCAGGGTGCCGACATCCAGACCATCGAAGGGCTGGCCGCTGCCGACGGCAGCCTGCACCCGGTTCAAGCCGCATTTCGCGAATGCCATGGTCTTCAGTGCGGCTTTTGCACGCC
>CAIXXI010000411.1 GCA_903923345.1 uncultured Burkholderiales bacterium
GCAAATCGCGCGGCATTCATCATCACGAACATGTACTCGAGGCCGCGGTTTTCTTCGCCGATCAGCCAGCCGATCGCACCGGCTGCGGCAGCGCCGCCGGCCTGCGGTGCCACCGGGAATTTGCCGTCGCCAAAGAGCAGCACCGCGGTCGGGCTGGCCTTGATGCCGAGCTTGTGCTCGACCGAGGCGCAGTAGACATCGTTGCGGGCACCCAGCGCACCCTGCGCATCGACCAGGACCTTGGGCACGATGAACAGCGAGATGCCCTTCACACCTTCGGGCGCGCCCGGCGTGCGGGCCAGCACCAGGTGGACGATGTTGTCCGCCATGTCGTGCTCGCCATAGGTGATGTAGATCTTCTGGCCGAAGATCCGGTAGGAACCATCCGGCAACGGCTCCGCACGCGAGCGCACCAGCGACAGATCGCTGCCGGCCTGCGGCTCGGTCAGGTTCATCGTGCCGGTCCATTCACCCGAGACCATGCGCGGAATGAACAGGTCCTGCTGGGCCTTCGAGCCGGCGGTGAGCAGGGCCTCGATTGCACCGTCGGTCAGCAAAGGGCACAGCGCAAACGACAGGTTCGCGCTGTTGAGCATCTCGGTACAGGCCGTGGCCACCAGCTTGGGCAAGGCCTGACCGCCAAAACCCTCGGGATGCTGCACGCCCTGCCAGCCGGCCTCGCCGAAGGCCTTGAACGCTTCCTTGAAGCCCGGCGTGGTGGTGACCACGCCATCGGTCACCGAGGCAGGTTGAAGGTCACCCGTCCAGTTCAAAGGCGCCAGCACCTCGCCATTGAACCGGGCCGCTTCCAGAAGCACCGCCTCGACCGTGTCGTCGGTGGCCTCTTCGAAACCGGGCAGTTGCCGCACCTGATCCAGACCCGCGAGTTCGCGGATCGCAAAGAGCATGTCCTTGATCGGGGCCTGATAACTCATGGTGCGACTCCTGGGGTCGATCAGATCTTTTCGACGAGTTCCGGCACGGCCTGGAAGAGATCTCCGACCAGACCGTAATCGGCCACACCGAAGATCGGTGCCTCGGCATCCTTGTTGATCGCAACGATCACCTTGGAGTCCTTCATGCCGGCCAGGTGCTGGATGGCACCGGAAATGCCGACCGCCACATAGAGCTGGGGCGCCACGATCTTGCCGGTCTGACCGACCTGCCAGTCATTGGGGGCGTAACCGGCGTCGACCGCCGCACGCGACGCGCCCATGGCCGCACCGAGCTTGTCGGCGAGCGGGTCCAGCACCTTGAAGTTGTCGGCGCTGCCCATGCCGCGACCACCCGACACCACGATCTTGGCGCCGGCCAGTTCGGGGCGCTCGCTCTTGGCGACTTCCCGGCCCACGAAGCTCGATTGGCCCGGGTCAGCCACCGCTGCAGCAGACTCCACCGCGGCCGAACCGCCACTGGCCGCTGCCGCATCGAAGGCGGTGGTGCGCACGGTCATGACCTTGATGGCGTCAGCCGACTGCACCGTGGCGATGGCATTGCCGGCGTAGATCGGGCGCTGGAAGGTGTCGGCCGAATCCACCGAGGTGACGTCGGAGATTTGTGCCACATCCAGCAGGGCAGCCACGCGGGGCGCGACATTCTTGCCGAAGGCGGTGGCTGGGGCCAGGATGTGGCTGTAGCCACTGGCCATCGACACCACCTGAGCGGCCAGTGCTTCGGCCAGTCCGTCGGCCAGGCCCGGGGCTTCCACAGAGATCACCTTGCTCACGCCGGCGATCGCGGCCGCAGCCGTGGCAGCCGCGGCGCAGCCGTTGCCGGCCACCAGCACGGTGACATCGCCACCGCACTTGAGCGCAGCGGTCACGGCATTGAGCGTGCCACCCTTGATCGAGTGGTTGTCATGTTCAGCAATGACGAGTGCGGCCATGTCAGATCACCTTCGCTTCGTTTTTGAGTTTATCGACCAGGGCCGCGACATCGGCGACCTTGATGCCGGCCTTGCGGCCTGCGGGTTCGACCACTTTCAGGGTCTTCAGGCGCGGCGCGACATCCACTCCCAGATCGGCCGGCTTGACGGTGTCAAGCTGCTTTTTCTTGGCCTTCATGATGTTGGGCAGCGTGACATAACGCGGCTCGTTCAGGCGCAGGTCGGTGGTGATCACCGCCGGCAGGCTCAGGCTGAGGATCTCAGAACCACCGTCGATCTCTCGCGTGACCTTGGCCTTGCCGTCAACGATCTCGACCTTGCTCGCAAAAGTACCTTGTGACAGGCCAGCCAGCGCGGC
>CAIXXI010000412.1 GCA_903923345.1 uncultured Burkholderiales bacterium
AGCAATCTCCGCCAGATGCGCGTCATGAAAAATCACGTAGGGCGGCACGCCTTGAGCGCGTGCGACATCAAGCCGCCACACGCGCAGTCGGGCAAAGCGGGTGGCCTCTTCGTCGCCCAGCCCCTGGGCGGTTGCTGCAAAGTCGTCAGGGCGGGACGAGGCGCCGCCTCGAGTACGAGGGGCCCTTTTCTGAGCAGGCGCCCGCGCCTTCACCGCCCTCGCAACGATGACCGGCTCTTGTGCTCGCAGCACGGCCCTCGAGGCTTCGGTGAGCTCGAGCACACCATGGCGCTCATGGGCGACTTCGACCAGGCCCCGGGCGACCATCTGGCGCAACAAGGCGTGCCAGGCAGCCGCGTCGAGGTCGGCGCCAATACCGAAGGTCGACAATTGATCATGGCCGCGCTCGAGGATGCGCGCCTCGCGCTCGCCCCTGAGCACACCGATCACGTGATGCGCGCCATATCCGATCCCGCCCGACTGCCGGATTCGATAGACACACGAGAGCAATTTGCGCGCCGCCTCACTTGCATCCCAGCGCTGCGGCGGATTCAGACAGTTGTCGCAGTTGCCACATGCGTCGAGGGGTTCGCCGAAATAGCGCAGCAGATGCACACGGCGGCAACCATCTGTTTCGGCCAAGCCCACCATCGCATCGAGCTTGGCACGCGAGACCCGCTTGTGCGCTTCATCTGCAGGCGACTCATCAATCAAACGCCGATTGTTCACCACATCCTGCAGCCCATAGACCATCAAGGCCTGTGAGGGCAAACCATCGCGCCCGGCGCGGCCGGTCTCCTGGTAATAGCCCTCGACGCTCTTGGGCATGTCGAGGTGGGCGACAAATCGCACATCGGGCTTGTCGATGCCCATGCCGAAGGCCAACGTGGCCACCATCACGATCCGGTCTTCGCGCAAGAAGCGCGACTGGTTCTGCGCCCGCTCCGATGCGCCCATGCCGGCGTGATACGGCAGGGCATCGAAGCCCTGCAGGGACAACCAGGAAGCAGTGTCATCGACCCGCTTTCGGGTGGCGCAATACACGATGCCGGAATCGCTTTCATGACCCGCTCGAATGAAAGCCAGCAACTGACGACGGGGCTCGTCCTTCGGGACGATGGTGTAGCGAATATTCGGTCGATCGAAACTGGAAACAAATTCCCGGGCCTGCTGCAAGGCCAGCCGCTCGCGAATTTCCAGACGAGTCTGGGCATCGGCCGTGGCGGTGAGCGCCACGCGCGGCACATCCGGGAAGCGCTCGTGCAGCACCGACAGGCCCAGGTACTCAGGGCGAAAGTCATGCCCCCATTGCGACACGCAGTGCGCCTCATCGATTGCAAAGAGCGCAATCGGTGTCGATTCAAGCAAGGCCAGGCAGCGGTCGGTGAGCAGGCGCTCGGGCGCGACATACAGGAGATCAATCTCACCGGAGCGCATCGCAGCTTCGATGCGGCGCACCTCATCGGCAGTCTGCGTCGAATTGAGAAACTCGGCGCGCACGCCGTTTTCCTTCAGCGCGGCAACCTGATCCTGCATCAGGGCAATCAGCGGCGACACAACCAGTCCGGTGCCCGCGCGCACCAGTGCCGGCACCTGATAGCACAGTGACTTGCCGGCGCCGGTGGGCATCAGGACCAGGGCATCACCCCCCTCCACCAGATGCTCGACCACCGACTGCTGCTGACCCCGGAAGGCCGGATAACCCCAGACCTGCTGCAACACGCCCAGGGCGTGTGCTGAGGCGTTCGGCGCAGCCCCCGCTCGTGAAGGCTTCAACTCACTCGGACCAATCGACCACGCCGGTCCAGGCGGTCACCAGCAACAGCAATCCGAAGGCGATTCGATACCAGGCGAAAGGCACGAAGCCGTTGCGCGAGACGTATCCGATCAGCCAATGCACGCAAGCCAGGGCGCTGAGGAACGCGCTGATCAGACCCACTGCAAAGAGCGGCAGATCATCGACGCCGAGCAAGTCCCGATATTTCCAGGTGTCGTAGGCGCCGGCACCAACGAGTGTTGGGATCGCCAGAAAAAAAGAGAACTCGGTCGCGGCACTGCGGGACATGCCAAACAGCATGCCGCCGATGATGGTTGCGCCCGATCGGCTGGTGCCTGGAATCAGGGCCACCGCCTGGGCCAGTCCGAGCTTGAGCGCGTCCAGCGCGGTGAGCTGATCGATGTGTTCGATACGGGCACGCTGGAAGGTGCGTCGCTGCTGGCGCTCGACCCACAGGATGATCAGGCCGCCCACCACGAAGGCGATGGCGACCGGTACCGGCTTGAAGAGCACCGCCTTGATGTACTTTGAAAAGAGCACCCCGAGCACAGCTGCCGGCAGAAAGGCGATCAGGATGTTGATCGCAAATCGCTGTGATGTCCGGTCAGAGAACAGGCCGCTGATCACTTTGGCGATGCGTTCCCGGAAGTACCAGACCACCGAGGCCATCGCACCGGTCTGAATGGCGATCTGAAAGACCTTGGCCTTCTCGTCGTGCCATCCGAGCAGGCTGCCGGCCAGAATGAGATGGCCAGTGCTCGAGATCGGCAGAAATTCGGTGAGGCCCTCGACCACACCGAGAATCGCTGCCTTGACCAGCAGGGGCAGAGCGTGAAGGAATTCCATGAGGGCCTGGTTCGCGGAGGTGCAGATGCCGCCGATTGAATGGAGGCGAGATGGTAGCGGTTTCCGGTGACAGGGCTGTCAGCGGCCGGCGCGGCCCCACAGGTTGTGCAGGGCATGCACCGGCCCATGGCCTTGTCCGACGGTCAGTTCGCCGCTGTGCCGAATCGCTTCGGTCAGCCAGCGCTTGGCTTCACGCACCGCCTCGGGCAGGTCCTGGGTCTGCGGCGCGCGTGCTGCAATCGCAGCAGACAACGAACAACCCGTGCCATGTGTGTTGCGGGTTTCAATACGCGGTGCCGTCAACTCGATCATCACGTCGCCATCGTGCAGCAGGTCGATCGCATCGCCTTGCAGGTGCCCACCCTTGAGCAGCACCCAGCGCTGACCATCGTCGTTCATCAGTCGGCGCAGGCGCTCGGCGGCGCGGCGCATCTCGCCGGGTGTTTCCGGCTCACGCGAACGCAACAGCACACCGGCCTCGGGCAGGTTCGGCGTGAGCACCGTTGCCAGCGGCAGCACGGCGTCGATCAGCATCGACACGGCCTGCGGCTCGAGCAGCGCGTCGCCGCTCTTGGCGACCATCACCGGATCGAGTACCCGATGGACCCGATGCGCAGGCTGTCCGCCAGACAAGGGGCGCGCGAGACCTTCGGCGACGGCGCGGATGATCGGTGCAGTGCCCAGCATGCCGATCTTGATTGCATCGATACGCAGGTCGGCAAACAGCGTATCGATCTGCAAGCGGATGAAATCGGCACCCACTGGGGAGATGCCCGTGACTGCCTGCGTGTTCTGAGCTGTCAGGGCGGTCACCACGCCGCAGCCATAGGCGCCCAGAGCCGCAAAGGCCTTGAGGTCTGCAAACACACCGGCGCCGCCACTCGGATCGACACCAGCGATGCTCAGCACATTCGGAATGCGCGATGACATGGGTCGGTCACTCGTATCGAAGCGCGTCGATCGGCTCGAGCTTCGAAGCCTTGCGCGCAGGGTAAAAGCCGAAAAAGATGCCGATCAGCGCGGCAAAACCAAAGGCCAGCAGCACCGAGCGTGGTTCGATCTGCACCTGCCACCCGGCTGAATTGCCGACCAGTTGAGCCGCCACGATGCCCAGCGCCACGCCAATCGCGCCGCCGATGCACGACAGGGTGACCGCCTCGACCAGAAACTGCGACAGGATGTCGCCTCCGCGTGCACCCACTGCCATGCGCAGCCCGATCTCGCGCGTGCGCTCGGTCACCGAGACCAGCATGATGTTCATGATGCCGATGCCGCCCACCAGCAGGCTCACCGAAGCAATCGCAGCCAGCAGCGCGGTCATTGCCTTGCTGGCGGCCTCCTGGGCTTGCATGATTTCGGTGAGGTTGCGCAGCGTGAAGTCATCGTCCTGGCCCGGCGCCAGCTTGTGGCGCTGACGCAAGAGCGTGCGGATGCCGTCCTCAGCCGCCTTCATGTCTTCACCGGGCTGCACCTTCACCCAGATCGAGTTGATCCGGCGCAACTTGCCCTGCACGATGCCAAACAATCGGGTGCGGGCCGTCGACAGCGGCACGAAGACTGCATCGTCCTGGTCCTGTCCGACCGCGCTTTGCCCCTTGCGCTCGGCCACACCGATCACCACCAGCGGCACCTTGCGCACCCGCACCGTGCGATCGATCATCTCCTCGAAGGGCGTGTCCTCACCGAAGAGCTGGCGCGCCACCGTCTGCCCGAGAATGATCACCTTGCCCGAACTGGCCAGTTCGCCCGGCTCGAACGACCTGCCCGCGACCAGCGGCCACTCGCGAACATCGAAGAAATCGTTGTTGACACCGAAGACCGCAGCAAACCAGTTCTGATTGCCAAACACCACCTGCGCCGAAGCGCGGTGAGTGGGTGCTGCGAACATCACTTCGCTGACCTCCAGGGCAATCGCGCGGGCGTCGTCTTCAGTCAGGGTCTGCACGCCACCCGTGCCGCTGCGCACACCGCCCGTATTATTGGACGAAGGCCACAGCACCATCACGTTGGAGCCCAGGCTGCGCACCTGCTCTTCGACGCGAGTCTGCGCACCTTTTCCGACTGCGATCATGGCAATCACCGCGGCCACGCCGATGATGATGCCCAGCATGGTCAGCATCGAGCGCAGCAAGTTGGTCCGCAGCGCGCGCAGAGCGATTCGAAAGGTTGAAAGCAGGTCCATGGGTACGAGCCTGCCCGTCTCAGCCTTCAGCCGGCTCGAGCGCGGCCAGTGCGGCGGCCGCATCAAGCGGATCGTTGGCCGCATCGCGCACCACGCGCCCATCCTTGAAGCTGATGATGCGCGAGGCGAAGGCCGCGACATCGGCTTCATGCGTGACCAGCACGATGGTGATGCCTTCCCGGTTGAGTGCCTGCAGCAGCGCCATCACCTCGATGCTGGTTCTGGAATCGAGCGCGCCAGTGGGCTCATCAGCCAGGATCAGTTGCGGGTCATTGACCAGCGCGCGGGCAATGGCCACCCGCTGCTGCTGGCCACCGGAGAGCTGGGCGGGATGATGGTCGAGCCGCTCGCCCAATCCCACCTGCTGCAGGCGCCGCAGCGCGCGGGCATGGCGTTCTGCGCGAGGAACACCTGCGTAGAGCAGCGGCAACTCGACATTGTCCTGCGCGGTGGTGCGGGGCAGCAGGTTGAACTGCTGAAACACAAATCCGATGCGACGGTTGCGAATGGCTGCAAGCTGATCCCGGTTCATGCTGTCGACCGGCTCGCCAGCCAGCCAATACCGGCCGCTGGTGGGTTGATCCAGGCATCCGACCAGATTCATGAAGGTCGACTTACCCGATCCGCTCGGACCCATGACTGCGACGAATTCGCCCGGCATGACCGACAGGCTGAGTTCGCGCAGCGCATGCACCGTGCCGCCCCCGACCTCATAGCGCTTGGCCAGCGACTCGCAACGAATGAGCGGCTGCAGCACCTCGAGCACATTCGCTGTGCCGGGCTCGGATGGACTGAGGGGTTCCATGGTTCGTGCCGATTTCCGCTCAGAGCCGCGGGCCGCCCGGGCGCGGACCCTGGCTCGGCGGTGCCGGCCCTGGCTTGCTGGCCGCACCCACCACGCCGATGTACACCTCATCGCCCTCTTGCAGCTTGCGATCACCCAGGGTGGCGATCACCTCGGTGGTCGCGCCATCGGACAGCCCCAGGCGCAGGTCGAGTGCCACGGGCTTGCCATCTGGTCCCGCAATGAAGACACGGCCTCGCGAGACATTGCGCCCCGCCAGTTCAACCAGGATCTCGGCGTATTTCTTTTTCTGCCCCTCGTCGAGGATGTCGTTGATACGCGCGCGCATCTCGGCACGATTGCGCTCCATCAACTTGGGGCGCTCTGCCTCGGGCGCCTCACGAACCGCTGCGAATTGCTCGCGCATGCTGGAAAAAATGGCATCGAGCTGAGTGCTCTGCGCATCGGTGAAGGCCAGATCTCGCTCGAGACGTTCGCGAAAGGCACGCAACTGACCGCCGCCCTGTGTGCCCCCTGGCGCACTGGCTTGTCCACTGGCTTGCGGAGTCGGGTTTGTGCTCGATCCGCTGGGCGAGCCTGCAGCAGGTGAATTGCCCGATGGCGGCGGGCTGGTCGATGCAGTGCCCGCTGCTGCAGATGAGGCTGCAGGTGCTGCGGTTACAGCGGCCGCGGCCGTACCGGCTGCAGCGCCTGCGCCGCTTGCGCTCGGGTTCGCTGCGCCGGCGGCCGACCCCGCCTGCGCGGCGGCACGGCGTGCATCGATCTCGGCATTGATGGCTGCAAAGGTTTTCTTC
>CAIXXI010000413.1 GCA_903923345.1 uncultured Burkholderiales bacterium
CCTCTCAGGTGCCTGTGACGGCATCCAATGATATGACCCTGGGGAGAGACGAGCATGGCCACCGGCGCATTGCAACTGCCTGAAATCGACGCGCTTCATCTGGACCCGGCTGCGCTGCGTCAAAAATACGACCTCGAGCGCGACCGCCGGCTGCGGCCCGAAGGCAACGAACAGTACGTCGAAGTGGTCGGCGAATATCAGCATTTTCTCGATGATCCCTGGGCCGATCCGTCCTTCAAGCGCGATCCGATCGTGCGTGATGTCGAGGTCCTGATCGTAGGCGGTGGCTTTGGTGGTCTGTTGTCGGGTGCGCGATTGCGTGAGGCCGGCTTCAAGGATCTGTGCATCATCGAAAAGGCGGCCGACTTCGGTGGCACCTGGTACTGGAACCGGTATCCGGGCGCAGCCTGCGATACCGAGAGCTACATCTACATGCCCCTGCTGGAAGAAACCGGCTACATACCGGTGGCGAAGTACGCGCGTGCGCCAGAAATCCTCGAGCATTCACGGCGAATCGGTCGGCACTTCAATCTGTACGAGTCGGCGATCTTCCAGACGGTGATCACCGGCATGCGCTGGCTCGAAGACGCCGCGCGGTGGGAGATTTCCACCAACCGCAACGACGTGTTGCGCGCGCAATTCGTGGTCCTGGCCGGCGGCCCCCTGCATCGGCCCAAGTTGCCGGGTGTGCCGGGCGTGAACAGTTTCAAGGGCCACACCTTCCATACCAGTCGCTGGGACTATGCCTACACCGGTGGTGATTCCAGCGGCGGCCTCAAGGGTCTGGCCGACAAGCGGGTCGGCATCATCGGCACCGGCGCGACCGCAGTGCAGTGCGTGCCCCATCTGGGGGCTGGTGCGAAAGAACTGTTCGTGTTCCAGCGCACCCCGTCTTCGGTCGACGTTCGCAATGATCGCCCCACCGATCCGCAATGGGCTGCCAGCCTCAAGCCCGGCTGGCAAAGCGAGCGGATCGCCAATTTCACCGCGGTGATCTCAGGTGCGCCCTTCGACGTGGATCTGGTCAACGATGGCTGGACCGATCTGATCGGCAACATCCTGCTGGCCGCCCGCAAGAAAGCGGCATCCGGCGAGTCGGTTGCCGATGAGGCCGAACTGATCCAGCTGGCCGATTACGGCAAGATGGAGCGGGTGCGGGCCCGCATCGATTCCATCGTCAAGGACTCGGCCACAGCCGAGGCGCTGAAGCCCTGGTACAACCAGTTCTGCAAGCGGCCGTGCTTTCACGATCAGTACCTGGATACTTTCAACCGTCCGAATGTTCACCTGATCGACACCCAGGGCCAGGGCGTGGAGCGGATCACCGAGCGTGGTGTGGTCGTGGCCGGACGCGAGTACGAACTCGATTGTCTGATCTTCGGCACCGGCTTCGAGGTGGGCACCGATTTCACCCGCCGCCTGGGCTTCGAAGTCCAGGGCCGTGACGGTGTCACCCTGACCGACAAGTGGAAGGGCGGTGCGCGCACCTTCCATGGCCTGTTCACCCATGGGTTCCCGAACCTGTTCGTGATGACCACACAGCAGTCGGGACAGAGCGCCAATTTTCAGCACATGATGAATGAGCAGTCGCGGCACATTGCCTATGTGCTCGACACCATGCGTTCCAGCAAGGCGCGCGCATTCGAGGCCAGCGAGCAGGCTGAAAACGACTGGGTCGAGACGATCGTGAAGTATTCACGCGCCCGTCAACCCTTCCTCAACGAGTGCACGCCCGGCTACTACAACAACGAAGGCAAGCCCGATG
The DNA here is from genome assembly GCA_903923345.1 of uncultured Burkholderiales bacterium. Lineage (GTDB taxonomy): Bacteria > Pseudomonadota > Gammaproteobacteria > Burkholderiales > Burkholderiaceae_E > UBA4615. Next base: position 1,766 of record CAIXXI010000413.1, read on the forward strand.
AGCGCACCGCGCGAAACTCGCCCTATTGGCGCGGTCCGATGTCGTTTCTGCGGATCTGGGAAAAGTGGCGTGCCGAGGGAAGCCTTCAGGGCCTGGAGCTGACCCGCTGAGGCCTGCGGGTCACTGCGGCTTATTGCAGCTTACTGCGGCTCGATGCCGGCGGCCTTCACGTAGCGCCCCCATTTCTCGGTTTCATCAACGAGAAACTGGCGGGTGGCTTCGATGCCGGCTGGCCGGATCGAGTAGCCGAATTTTTCCAGTGTGCCTTTGACATCCGGGTCTGAGACCGCCTCGACCATCAGGCGATTGATCCGCTCAAGGGCCGGCCGGGGCGTGCCCGCGGGTGCAGCCAGACCGAGCGACAGGATGATCTCGAAGCCCGGATAGAACTCGGCCATCGCCGGCAATTGCGGCCACCTGGTCGAGCGCTTCAGTTCGGTCACGGCGATCGGGATCATCTTGCCCGATGCGATGTGGGTGGTTGCGGCCGGGTAATCGGCAAACAGCATCTGGATATGGCCCCCGAGCACATCGGTAAACGCATTGGCGATCGCGCGGTAACCGACCTCCTTGACCGGGATGTTGACCCCCGTCCTGAGCAGCTGTGCAGCCACCTGACTCGATGCATTGAAATGGCCGACGGCGACCTGATCGGGGCGGGCCCTTGAGTAGGTGATCAGCTCCTGCATGGATTTGAACGGACTGTCGGCCGGCACCAGCAGCACCATCCCGAAAACACCGAACATACCGATGTGCTCGAAGTCCTTGAGCGGGTCATAGGGCAGCTTGCGGTAGAGCGATGAATTGGCCGCATGCGTCATGTTGGAGACCATCAGCAGGGTGTAGCCGTCGGCATTGGCTGCCTTGACGCCCTGCGAACCGAGGATGCCGTTGGCCCCTGGCTTGTTCTCGACCACCACGGTCTGGTTCAGGCGCTTCTCAAAATACTTCGCGAAGGTGCGGGCCGTGATGTCGCCCGAGCCGCCTGGACCGAAGGGAACCACCAATGTGATCGGGCGGGCTGGATAGTCCTGGGCCAGCGCCTGGCCAAAGGGTAGGCCTGTCGCCAGTCCGGCAGCGATCGCGTTGAGCACGGCACGGCGCCGGCCGGCCACGGAGTGGGGGGCTTTCATTCAGACGGTCTCCTGATTTTTTTCTCAGTCTAGCGCAAGCAGGATCGGCTGATGGTCGGAGGCCTGGGTCCGGCCATCGACCCTGAGCTCCGAGATGCGGCTGCGCAAATTTTCCGAGGCGAACACGAAATCGCAGGTGAAGGGCTCCGGCCACTGATTGCGATCATGGACGCCGCTGGTGTGCGCGTGGGGTGTGCCCGGATACCGCACCGTCCAGGCATCGACCCAGCGCGGTACGCCTTCACCGATGTCAGCCTGAATGCTTGTGTACAGCGCATCGTCGGGCCGAAAGTTGAAATCGCCTGTCAGGATGGCCGATGGCGTGTGGACCTGACCCTGAAACGGGCCGCCATCGGTTTCGACATCGCGATCGGCCAGGGCATGACGGGCTGCTTCATGGTGAATCGAGCGCAATGCATCGACCTGTGCGCTTCGCTGCAGTGCAGAGTAGTACTCGAGGTGCGTGGTCATCACCCGAACCGGGCCAGCGGCGGTTTGAATGGTGGCTTGCAGCACCATGCGCGGCATGCTGCGAAATGCAGGGTCGCTGGGCCAGGGCAGCGCAATGCGGCG
>CAIXXI010000414.1 GCA_903923345.1 uncultured Burkholderiales bacterium
AAAGGCCCGGCTCATCCAGGCAATACACCTGAAGCGCGTACTCTTTCGAGAACGCAAGCCCCATCTCCACCACCAGCTTTTCGGTGCCGCCAGCATTCAAGCTGTTGACCACATAGGCCAGCACCGGCCGACTCACGACCGCCCCCCGCTTGACTTAGGCATCTTCGCGACGATGCGGTCACGCACCAGACGCGTGACTTCACGACGCACGGTCTGCAGCCGTTCATGCAGCAAGGGCTTGACGCGATCACGGGGCAGCACAAAAGCCTGAGGCTCACCAAACTGGTGGTCGTGTCGCCAGGACTTTTTGATGTCCGGATCAATCGGCGCCAGGCTGCAGTAATAAGCATGCAGATGCCCATAGACCGAGAGCAGCACCAGAGGGCGCGTGAGGTGCCGGGTAGCAAAGGTGTTCAGATCAGTCAGGCAGCGAACATAAAAGAGCGCCGCACGCTCGGCATAAACCGATGCCTGGCCGCGATCATCAAACCGTGCTGCCAGATGAAAGACATGGCACTTGCGAATATCGTGTGCCGGCCAGGACTCTGTGGGCAGCTCAACCCGGTGCAGCACGTCCTTGTAAGGCACCTCATGCTGGAGCATCCAATCGGCATAGTGCAGCAGGCTCTCCCGAGCATACTGAAACATGTAATCGATCTCGCCGAGTTCCAGCTTCAACTCGATATACCGCCCCACTGACTGCAAAAACGCCAGATACGACCAGCGGTTTTCAATGTCGTCCAGCCCTCGCTTTGCAATGTCTTCGTGAGGATGGATGCATCGCCGGATCAGCGCTTCGCAGGTCTCGAGATAACTGCGATTTCGATCAACCAGATAGGCGTCCATCAAGCTAGCGATCGAATTGCCTGCGCCTCGACCCGGCCCGTGATACCACCCGTCAACCGTCTGACTTGCTTTTCCAGTCGGGCCTGTGTCCACCAGTCCAAGCATCGAGCGGGCGCCATCGTCCATGGCGATGACCCAGTCACCCAGGCCGATCACGGCTTCGCGTGCGTCTTCATCACCGGTGCGCCAGTAATGCAACAACAATCCGGAGGCGTAGTTGTGCTCGTTCGCTGGGCCGCCGCCGTAGGGGCCACCCGAGGCGTTCGCTGCGCTGTATGTTCGATGCGTGCAGGTTTGCGCTGGGAAATAATGATCGGTGTGCCAGAACAGCCCGCCGTTGAATGCAGGCCGGTCTTCCTGCGTGTGATACACATCAATGTCGGCAGTGTGCTCTGCACACTCCCGAGCCAGCCGCGCCCACCGTGCGTCACCGGTTCGCAGCGCATGCAGGCCTGCTGCCCAGACAAAGTCGTACTGGTTGTTGTAGTGCGTCACGAAGGGCTCAGTGCCCTGGTGATTCACCGCCTCGTGATCGGCATAGAGGTCACCAAAGTTGCGCCAGCCGTATTCATCGATCAACTCGCGCCGGTCAATGAAACTGTTGGGGCCATCCAGCACGGTGCGCACATGATCGTTCCAGGCCGCACTGCCAGACAGATCAGCCACCAGCCCACGAACCGCGCCACTGGATTGAACCCACTGAGGATCAACCCAGGCATGAGGCGGCTCAAGCGCCGCCTGCGCGTCATTAACCACCGCCTCGTCCTGGCCAAACGCGATCACCACCCGGTGCCGTTTCTGCTCACCGCCCTGCAACTCAACAGGGCAACGCCGCCCGGACGGAAACAGGCCCACCCTGAGTTCACCGTTAGCCCACTCGATGGACTTCGGAAAGTTCTGCCAGAAATCGCGCACCGATACGGCTATCG
>CAIXXI010000415.1 GCA_903923345.1 uncultured Burkholderiales bacterium
GAACCACCCCGTCTTTCGAGGGGGGGCTGGTTGGGTTAAGCGCTTATGCCTGCGGGACCGCTTGAGCGGTCTGCTGACGGTAGTAGTTTGTCTCGTACTCCGCCGGGGGGAGAGAGGCAAACGGTTCCATCAGTCGATGGTGGTCGAACTCATCTACAAGGTGATTGGCGTTTAGTCGTGGACGCAGCGTTCCTAAGCCGCAGTGACTTCGGTATCAGGCTCGGTATCGCTCCGACCGAGCCCCCCCTAAAAGTCAAAGGGCCGCCTCCCGGCAGCCCTTGTCCTTTGAACCTCATCCCGCAATGTCTGGTGGGCCCCCCGAGAGTCGAACTCGGCACCAACGGATTATGAGTCCGCTGCTCTAACCAGGCATGAGCTAGAGGCCCCCAAGACGATGATACCCGCGGAGCCCTCGATTTCCGGAAATGCATCCACGCTAAACTCCGACCTTTTTCAGCGGCCAATTCCCTGGGGGCGGGCCGCAACCTAATCGGTTAATCAGGAGACTCCAATGCGCTGGCAAGATGGACGACAAAGTGCGAATGTTGAAGACCGCCGCGGTATGCGGGTTCCCGGCGGCAAAGGCGGTCTGGGCATCATCGGCATCGGACTGGCCTTGCTGGCCAGCTGGTTCTTTGGCATCAATCCGATGGTCGCTCTGGGCCTGGTGCAGGGCGTGAGCAAGATCGGCTCGAGCGTCTCGGGCTCGCAGCCGGTTCAGGGCAAGCAAGGGCCGATCGAAGACCAGGGCGGCAAGTTCACGTCGGTGATCCTGGGCAGCACGGAAGAAGTCTGGAACGCCATCTTCAAACAGGCCAACGCCCAGTACACGCCGCCGCGCCTCGTGCTGTTTACTGGCGTCACGCCCACCTCGTGTGGCACCGGCCAGGCCGCAGCAGGCCCCTTCTACTGCCCGAACGACAAGACCGTCTACATCGACCTGAGCTTCTATCAGATGCTCCAACAGAAGTTTCAGGCGCCAGGCGACTTCGCTCAGGCCTATGTGGTCGCCCATGAAGTCGGGCATCACATCCAGAACCTGATGGGCACCATGCAGAAGGTGCAGGGGATGCAACAACGCTCGCCCGAGAAGCAATCGAACCTGCTGTCGGTGCGCCTCGAGCTGCAGGCCGACTGCTATGCAGGCGTCTGGGCTCACCATTCGCAGAAGGCGCGCGGCTGGCTCGACAAGGGCGATATCGAAGCCGGCCTGAATGCCGCGTCGCAAATCGGCGACGACAAAATGATGAAGCGCTCGCAAGGCGTGGTCGTGCCCGATGCATTCACTCACGGCTCCAGTCAGCAGCGGACTTACTGGTTCGGCACCGGCATGAAGACCGGTGACCTGCGCTCCTGCGACACCTTCACGCAGACCACCCCCTGAGCGCGAACGCCACACCCCCGGTCGCAGCGACCGGGGTATTGCCCTATTTGTCTGCGGCGGCATTCGCCAGCATGGCCTCGATCCGAGTGGCTGATCCGATGCTGCCGGCGCTGGGGCGCGACTTCAACAGCCTGCCTGCCGACGCCGCCGGCGCCATCACCTCGTTCACGCTGGCCTACGGCCTGATGCAATTGGTCTGGGGGCCACTGGGCGATCGCCTGGGCAAGCTGCGCCTCATCAATTGGGCCACTCTGGCCGCGACCCTCGGTTCCCTCTTGTGCGCACTCTCACCCACGCTGTCGATGCTGACCGTGTCGAGGCTGCTGACCGGTGCCTGCTGCGCAGCCATCATTCCGATGGCGATCGCCTACCTGGGCGATACCGTCGAATATTCGATGCGTCAGGCCGCCCTCGCACGCTTTGCCACCGGCACGCTCACCGGCATGATCGCGGGGCAGGTCATCGGCGGGATGGCAGCCGACACCGTGGGCTGGCGGGCCGCGTTCGGGTTGCTGTGCGTGCTGTTCCTCATCACCGGCATTGCGGTGATGCGCCTGCGTCGCCGACTCGATGTGACAAGCACACCGCAAACGGTTTCCTCGATGCGACTGAGCACGATCATCGCCAGTTATGCCGGCGTGTTGCGCTCGGGCTGGTCCCGATGGATCCTGATGGCTGGCTTGCTGGAGGGTGCGGTGATGTTCGGTCCGATGGCATTCACGCCCACCTGGCTGCATGAAGACGCCGACGTGACGCTCACGGTGGCCGGATCGATCGTGGCCAGCATGGGACTGGGCGGTCTGCTCTATACCAGCCAAGCCAAAAGACTGATTACACACCTGGGCGAGAGCCGTCTGATCGGGTTCGGGTCGGTCGTGGTGGCCCTGGGCTTGTGTGCACTGTCTGCATCCGTTCAGCTCTTGCCCGCTCAGGCAGTGGTCCTCGCGGCGGTGGGCTGCTGCGTGATGCTCGGCTTCGGTTTCTACATGCTGCACAACACCCTGCAGGTGCTGGCCTCGCAGATGTCGGCTCAGTCGCGTGCCACCGCGGTCGGCCTGTTTGCCGTATCGATCTTCCTTGGCCAGGCTGGCGGGGTGGCGATCGCAGCGCGCCTGATCCCGATCATGGGACAGGATCGGCTGATCATTGCCTCTGGCATCCTGATGGCGATGCTGGGATCCCTTCTTGCCTGGCGTGTTTCATGGAACCCGAAATGATTGTTTCGCAGCGCCCCACAGCATGTCGTCGTCAAGTGCGAGTCAGCCTGAGCCTGGCAATTGCGGTCATGGTCTCGGGCTGTGCCACCTCGCGCGAAGAGCGGTCGGTGCAGACCGGGCAAACCGTGCAAATGTCTGACAGGTCGATACGCGGTGCAAAGGTGCTGGTCACCTGCCAGGCACCGGATGCGCCGCTCGCGCAGATCTGCGAGGAGCATTTTGTGCGCTTGCTGCAGCAGGCAGGCGTGCTTGCATCACGGCCCTCAAGGCCGATCGATACCCAGGCCGGCAACGAGGCCGCGCTGCGTGCGGCGCGGGCGGACGGCGCCAGCGCCATCGTCAGCAGCCGGGTGTCCTTGAGTGCGGCGCCAGTGCAGACCCTGACGCCTGCCGTGGGCGGTTCATTCGGATTCGGACGAGGTGTCTGGGGGCCAGGCATGGGCGTGAGTGCAGGTTTCACGGTTCCCTTGCCTGCTGGCCCCCAAAACACCGCGCTGGCAGCGGGCACCGTGGTGATCGATGCGATCAGCGGTCAGCAGATTTGGGCGTTTCGATCCGGGCAGAACGGCCAGGATGAGCCCTCGGTTCAGGCCGCGGCGCTGGCTGGCGCTGCAGTCGATGCGATGGGTCGAGGCGGTCTGCTGGAATCAAGGTAGAGCTCTGGGCGGATCGCGCTGCCACAGCGCGATTGCAGCACCGAGCGCCAGGATCATGGCTGATGCAGTGAGTCCGGGTCGCAGGGACCCAAAATGATCCGCGACCCACCCTGTGGCAATCGGCCCAGCAATCTGACTGAGACCGAACGCGATCGTGAAGGTGGCCATCGCAGCCCCCCAGGCATGCTTGGGCACGCCATGCTTGATGAGGCTGCTGACCGCCGAGGGCACACTGAACATCGTCACTCCGAACAATGCGGCCGACAGCAGCATGGCCGCCGGATGCACACTGAACATCGGCAATGCCGCACCGACACTCAAGATGGCCATGACCGCAGATAGCGGTCGACCACCCCGCCAGCGCTCGCAGGGCCCGGCCCAGACCATCGGCGCCAGCAGCGTGGCCGCACCGAGCGTGCACCACAGTGCGATCACGACCGAGGTTCCGCCACCGTTTTCGCGCACCCAGGCGATCACAAACGTCATGTAGCCGATGTAACCCAATCCGAAACACATGTAAGCGAGCATCTGCGGGACAAAGTCGCGCAGGTGCCAGGACGCAGCGCCGCTTGAGGCACTCGGCTCGTCAATGCGCAAAGCAGCCCAGCTGCTGGCCGCTGCCATCAGCAGACTGATCACGCCCATCGCCTGCCATGCAAACGGCCATGAGGTATCGCCCAGTGTCTGCATCATCAGTGGCAGTGCCACACCGCACAAAATCAGACCGAACCCACCGCCCGCGAAGAAGATCGCGATCGTCGTGGTGGCGCGCTGCGGCTGCCCGGCAAACACATTGCCAGACAGCGCTCCGCCACAGATGAAGACCCAGGCACCGCCGATGCCGGAGACGAGCCGCGCCAGGGACAAGCCTGTCAGATCACGAGTCAATCCGGTCGCCAGCAGCGCAGCTGCGGTGATCAGCATGCCGGCAATGAAGAGCACTCGGTTTCCGGTTCGCCCGACCAGTGCTCGCGCCAGCATTGCACCGGCCAGATAGCCGATCGCATTGGCGGTGTTGAGGCCCCCGGCCTGGGACCAGTCCAGTGCGAGGTCGCTTCGCATCTGCGGCAGGACCAGCGCATACGCAAACCGCGCGAATGAATTGGCGACCGTCGGACCGAACGACAGCAAAAAGGCGATCAGGAATCCGCGTGACATGCTGCGATGCTAGTGCATGGCTCGTGATTCAGCACCGACAGGCGCGCTACCATCACAGACTGCAGCATCCAACTCAAACCCGACAGGAGACAACATGAGCACAGCCGTGCAGGAATTTTCGCGAGTGCGCCTGACCCAGGACGGCGCAGTGGCCACCCTGACCTTGAACCACACAGAGGTTCTGAATTCGATCTCGAGCGAGATGCTGGTCGGAATCAACGACGCACTCGATGAAATCGAAGATCCCGCGCGCGATGTGCGCTGCGTGCTGATCACCGGAGAAGGCCGTGCCTTTTGCACCGGCGCGAATCTGCAGGGCCGCGGCCCGGTGCCGGAAGGTTCTCGGCCCAAGCCGGCAGGCAGCACGCTCGAGACCGAATTTCATCCGGTCCTGCGTCGATTCCGCGACCTGCACTGCCCGATGGTCGCTGCGGTCAATGGACCGGCCGCAGGCGCCGGCATGAGCTTTGCCATGATGGCCGACCTCATCCTGGCATCGAAATCAGCCTATTTCCTGCAGGCCTTCCGTCGCATCGGCCTGGTGCCGGACTGCGGTGCCACCTGGCTGTTGCCCCGACTGGTGGGTCGGGCGCGCGCCATGGAACTCTCGCTACTGGGCGAGAAGTTGCCCGCGCAGACCGCACTGGATTGGGGCTTGATCAACAAGGTGCTCGACGATGAAGCCCTGATGCCTGAGGCGATCGCACTGGCGCGTCAGTTGTCTGAAGGCCCGACCAAGGCGCTGGCCCTCACCCGCAGGCTGTACTGGGACAGCCCGGCGCACGGTTTCGAGGATCAGCTCGACATGGAAGCCCGGCTGCAAAAGCAGGCGGGAGCGAGTGCCGATTTCAAGGAAGGCGTGAGCGCCTTCCTGCAAAAGCGCCCGGCCCGGTTCACCGGCGCCTGAGTTGCATGAAGCCCGGCGACACAAGGTCCGCCGGGTGTTCGCATCGCCAGGTCTGATTCAGCCCGTGATCGGCTGCCTGTCGAGCCGCCCCCGATGCCGCTCATCGGATGGGGCTGTGCCAGGCGAACTGTCTGCCGAAGGATGACAGACACTGACGCGAGCGACACTGATGACACTTCCCAAGCACCGCTTTGTGACCCGGGCCGACTTCGACGGTTTGGCCTGCGCCGTCATGCTCAAGGAACTCGATCTGATCGATGAGGTCGTGTTCACGCACCCGCAGGATGTGATCGACGGCAGCTTCGTGATCACCGCCAACGACATCACCGCAAACCTGCCCTACGCCGCAGCCGCGCATCGGGTCTTTGAGCACGGCTCGGCCGAGTTCATGCGCAACACCGCCCATGTGCGCAACCACATCATGGATCCGCATGCGGCCTCATCGGCGCGCCAGATCTGGCTGCACTACGGCGGTCAGTTCACCATGCCCAATGTCACCGAATCGATGCTGCGTGCAGTCGACCAGGCTTGCTCGGCGCAATTCAACGTCGAAGACGTGTTGCATCCCAGAGGCTGGATTCTGCTGAATTTTCTGATGGATTCGCGCACCGGACTCGGGCGCTTTCGCAACTTCAGCATCTCGAACTACCAGCTCATGCTGGCCTTGATCGACTCGATCCGAACACTGTCTGTTGACCGCATCCTGATGCTTCCGGACGTGCGCGAACGGGTCGATCTGTATCGGGAGCATGAAGGCCCTGCGGTCGACCAGCTGTTGGCCGCCTCTAGCGTTCAAGGCAATGTGGTGGTGCTGGATCTGCTTGAGCACGAGACGATCTGGGCAACCAACCGATTCATGGTCTATGCGCTCTACCCTCAGTGCAATCTGGTGATCCGCAGGATGTGGGGCCGTGAAAAGCGCAATGTGGTCTTTGCGCTGGGCACATCCATCTTCGATCGGACCTGCGCCACAGATATCGGCGCACTGTGCCAACGCTACGGCGGCAGCGGGCATGCCCATGCCGGCACCTGCCAGGTCGATCTGGCGTTCTCGGACAAGGTTCTCGGCGAACTGCTGGCAACAGCCCATCAGGATGAGTCTGCGCGAGTCGGCGCGATGCGCGGGCCCGCCGCCCGATAGGTCTTGATCTAGAAAAAGGTGCCGGCCAGGGTCAGTACCTCGCCGCCGGTGCCGATCTTGAACCGGGCGATACCAGACGATCGGACTGTGTCGACGCCGCCGAGGTCCAGACGCCTCACACCCCGCTCTCGCAATGCCAGCATGCCCTGCCACAGCAGCAGGTTGTGTGCGCCCAGTTCGCGGCCTGCATCATCCTGCCAGCCCACCTGATAGGTGGCGGCCTCGCCGTGAATCAGAAACATCATGCCTGCGACCGCATCGCGGCTGCGATCGGCACGCAGCGTCAGCACACCGCCGCCATGGGCCTGCCAGGCCTCGACGAAGCCGTCCGGCAAGGCGATGTAGCGGCGCGTACTGCGTTGCGCCAGCTCGCGATCGAGCAGCCATCGGTATTGAGCGGGTTTGGTGCCGACCCGCTGGACTTTCAGCTCGGAGCGCTCGGCCGCGACGAGCCGATTGCGCCATTTGCCGTTCAATGCAGCACGGATGGCTTCGGGCGTGCGATCAAGGTCGATCCGAACGGTCGAGTGTCCGGTGACCACACGAATGCGACCGACCATGCCTTCGGCCTGTGCATCCGCGCTGTCGGGCGTCAACAGGCAGACCCGAGGCCAACGCAGCGGCACACTGCGCCTGAACAAGCGGATGGCCTCGCGCCGCTGATCGCTGCTCGACTCAGGCGACCAGACCGGGCCATGTGAACACAGCGCCAGGCTGAACATGCCGCCCACTTTGCGCACCAGGCATTGCGCCACACCAACGTGCTGCCCAGCCTGCATGAATTCGACTCGCAGGCAGGGCGTGCCCAAGGAGCGCAAGGCCTCGCCGTAGACCCAGTCTTGCTGCAAAGACGCCGCGACGCGGCGGTGCAGCCCGTCCCAGGCGTCTCGATCAGGGTTGGACCAGTTGGCTTGCATGGGGCCAGTGTAAGGTGAGGTCCATGAGCGATCGTGAAGACTCCGTCATGGGCCATGTCCTGCCCGCGCCGCGGCTGACTGCAGCCGGCATTGGACTGCTCGCATTGGCGGTGAGCCTGCCGGTGCTGATCATCGGTTCAGTACTCGATCTACTCGTGCAATGGCTGTTCGGCGTGTGCGTCGGACTGTGGTGCGCGCTGTGAGGCGAGCAGCTGCGGCCCGATCTCGCTGATCCGACCAACGCCGCAGAGTTGCATCGTCCGCGTCACTTCATCGCTCAGGATCTCGAGTGCACGCAGGGCGCCGGCCTCTCCGCCTGCACAGGCACCGAAGAGTGTCGCACGGCCAATCAGCACGCCCTTCGCGCCGAGTGCGATGGCCTTGACCACATCGGCACCGCGTCGAATGCCGCCGTCCAGCAGCACCTCGGCGCGGCCCTGAACCGCAGCCAGCACGCCTGGCAGTGCATCGAGTGTGGCGATGCCGCCATCGAGCTGACGCCCGCCATGGTTGGACACGACAATCGCATCCACCCCCATTGCGATAGCACGCCGTGCATCGTCGGGATGCACGATGCCCTTGACGATCAGTTTGCCCGGCCAGCGATCCCGCACGGTTTGCAGGCCTGACCAGTCGAAGGACGGGTCATAGTTTCGACCTGCACTCGATGCGATGCCCTGAACCGGCGCGGCCGCCTCGGCGACTCCGCGCAGGTTTTCGAGCACCGGACGGCCACGCAGCAGCATGTCGAGTGCCCAGGGTGGTCGTGAGGCGAAGTCCAGCAGGTTGCGCGGCGTGTACCGAAACGGCATTGAAAGATCATTGTGAAAATCCCGCTCGCGCTTGCCACCCACCGCGAGGTCAACAGTGATCATCACCGCCTCATAGCCTGCCACCCGCGCCCGTTCGATCAGCTTGAAGGTGTGCGAACGGTCGCGCAGCACATAGGCCTGGAACCACAGGCGGCCTGCGGCCTGCTCGGCAATCTGCTCGATCGAGGCGGTGGCGGAGGTCGACAGTGAATACGGAATACCGTGAGCCGCAGCAGCCCGGGCGATTGCAATGTCGCCGCGACGCCAGCCGAATCCGACAGCGCCGGTCGGGGCAATCGCGATCGGCATCCGGGTGGGTCCACCCAGGACCTGCGTGGTGGTGTCGATTCGGGCGACATCAACCAGCACGCGGGGCAACAAGCGCTGACGCAGGAAGGCCGCGCGATTGTCGCGCAGGGTGGTTTCGTCCTCGGCACCGCCGTCGTAAAAGTCGAAGACCGCCCTGGGCAGGCGACGCTTCGCGATGCGCCTCAGGTCTTCGATTGACCATGCCCGCCTGACCCTTGCGGCCTGCGGCAGCGCTCGCCAATCGGTGGTCGGCAAGCCGGTCATCAACTGATTCCGTGCTCAAGCACGCCCATGCCCGAAACCGCCAGCCTGAGCCGGTCTCCAGCCTTGAGCCACACAGGCGGCGTACGAAATGCACCCACGCCCGAAGGCGTACCAGTGGCCAGCACATCGCCCGGTTCGAGCGTGATGAATCGGGTGATGTATTCGATCAGTTCATCAACCGGAAAAATCATGTCGGCGGTATTGGCCTGCTGCATCAGCGTGTCGTTCAGATGCAGGCTCAGATCCAGTGACTGGGGATCGGCGATCTCGTCGCGGGTGACCAGCCAGGGACCCATCGGACAATAGCCATCCAGGCTCTTGGCAAAGGTGGTCTGCGGTGGCGACACATCGAACTGCAACTCGCGCGCGCTGAGGTCATTGAGCACGGTGTAGCCCGCCACCACATCCAGTGCCCGTGCACGCGGCACGTCACGCGCAAAGGCGCCGATCACGACGGCCAGCTCGACCTCGAAATCGGGCTTGATCGCAGCGCCGATCGGAACCATCGCGCCGGGCCCGACCACACTGGATGCCATCTTGGTGATGATGCGAGGCTTCTCGAAAGTGGCCGTGCCGGTTTCTTTTGCGTGCTCACCGTAGTTGCGCCCGATCGCAACGATCTTGCCGGGTCTTGGAACCGGTGCGATGCACTGCAGGTCGGCAAGACGCGCGTGCGCCGCGGTGTCGCGGGCGACGAAGGCCTGCACCGCCGCCATGCCCTGCGGGCCCGCAAACAGCAGCCTGAGCATCGACGGCTGACTCGGACTCATGCCACGAAGCGCCAGGGCATCGAGCGCCCGTTCATCAAGGGGCAGACTGGCAATCACCTCATCGAGACAGATGACTGCATCGCCGCTGACGGCGCCGACTGAGATGCGCCCGGGCGCGGTTCGATAACTGATGAGTTTCATTTCCGCATTGTAGGCAAGCCGCCCACCCCGCGGAACTGCGCCTGCGGCCGGCATGCTAGATTCTTCGGAAAAACCAGCCCCATCAGGAGACGCCATGTACGCCGGCAAATACACCCAACTGAACCCGGACCGACCGGTCTTCATCATGGCCTCGACCGGCGAGGCAGTGACCTACGCACAGTTCGAAGCCCGCACCAATCAGCTGGCGCACCAACTGCGCTCGCAAGGCCTGCAACGGCTGGACCATTACGCCATCTTCATGGAGAACAACAACCGGTACCTCGAAGCCTGCGGTGCCGGTGAGCGCGCAGGCCTGTACTACACCTGCATCAATTCGTTCCTCACGGCTGAAGAGCTCGCCTACATCCTGAATAACAGCGAGTCAAAGCTGCTGATCACCTCGCGGGCCAAACTCGAGGTGGCCTTGCAGGCACTGGCGCACAGCCCGAAGGTCAGTCTGTGCCTGGTGGTCGATGGCGCAGGCGCACCCGGCATGAGCGCGCGGGTCGGCGACTGCACGATCCTGGATTTCGCCCAGGCGCTGGAGGGCTTGCCGCAGACGCCGATTGCCGATGAATGGCTGGGCACGTCGATGCTCTATTCCTCGGGCACCACCGGCCGCCCCAAGGGCATCGTGAGGCCGCTGCCGGAAAATCCCCCTGCAGAGCCGCTTGCGCTCTTTCACTTTTTGAACAAGCTGTGGCGGTACCGGGAAGACATGACGTATCTCTCGCCGGCGCCGCTCTATCACTCGGCACCGCAGGCGGCAGTCGCACTCACCGTGCGCAACGGCGGGACGGTGATCATCATGGAGCACTTCGACCCGGAGCGTTACCTGGCACTGGTCGAGCAATACAAGGTCTCGCACACACAGCTGGTGCCCACCATGTTCTCGCGCATGCTCAAGCTGCCCGAGGACACTCGCACACGCCATGACCTCTCTTCGCTCGAGATCGCGGTGCATGCTGCCGCGCCCTGCCCCGCCCAGATCAAGGAGCAAATGATCGGATGGTGGGGGCCGATCATCCATGAGTACTACGGAGCCACCGAAGGCATGGGCTTCACGGCCTGTGACACCGCCGAATGGCTGGCCCATCGCGGCAGCGTGGGCCGCGTGCTGCTGGGCGACCTGCATATCCTCGACGAAGACATGCAGCCGGTGCCCAAGGGCACCTCAGGCGAGATCTGGTTCAAGACCGGCTCGCCCTTCGAGTATTTCAATGACCCCGCCAGAACCGCCGAGTCTCGATCGGCCGACGGCACGATGAGCACCGTTGGCGATGTGGGCTATGTTGATGACGACGGCTTCCTGTATCTCACCGACCGCTCGACCTTCATGATCATCTCCGGCGGCGTGAACATCTATCCGCAGGAGTGCGAAAACCTGCTGATCACGCATCCAAAAGTGGCCGATGCAGCCGTCTTCGGTGTGCCGAACGAAGACCTGGGCGAGGAAGTCAAGGCGGTCATCCAGCCGATGCCCGGCATCGCAGCCGACGAGGCGCTCGCACAGGAGCTGATCGGTTTTTGTCAGCAGCACCTGGCCAAGCTGAAGTGCCCGAAGTCGATTGACTTCATGGACGCGCTGCCCAGGCTGCCCACCGGCAAGCTCTACAAGAAGCCGCTGCGGGAAAAGTACTGGGCCGGCCACAAAAGCCGCATCGTCTGATTCAAAGGCCTGCGATGGAACCCGATCGGCCTGAGGCAGGTCGGGTATTTTCGAATCGCCTGACTGCGCGGTCTCAGCGAGCAGGCGCCAGCCAAGTCACGAAGCCGCCGATCACAATCGCATTGATGATGTCGATCAGGAAGGCACCGACCACTGGCACCACGATGAAAGCCTGGCGGGCGTAGCCGAATTTCTCGGTCACCGCCTGCATGTTCGCGATCGCGGTCGGGGTGGCGCCCAGGCCAAAGCCGCATTGGCCGGCGACCAGCACTGCTGACTCATAGTTGCGCCCAGTGAGCGGGAAGGTGATCAGGGTGGCGACCAGTGCAACAGCGATCACCTGCAGAATCAGGATGATCAGCATCGGCCCTGCCAGCGAAGCCACCTCCCACAGCCGCAGACTCATCAGTGCCATCGCGAGAAACAGGGACAGCGAAATGTTGCCGGCGAATTCAAGCGACGCGCTGTCAACCTCATGCCAGCGAAACAGGGCCAGCAGGTTACGGATGACCGCACCGGTGAACAGTGTCCAGACGAAAGTCGGCAGGGTGAAGCTTGGATTGTCGGTCCACTTGACCAGATTCAGCCCGGCAACCATGCAGGTGGTGATCAGCAGGATCGTGATGATCAGTCGGTCGGCAGTGATCGGGCCTCTGGCTTCGGCCTCGTCAGTCACGCGAGCCTCACGACCACCAGTTTCGCCCAGGGGCTCGCCCCGCGCAGCCAGCTGCTCAACCAGCCGGCGAGACACCGGGCCGCCAATCAGGCCGCCCGCCACAAGTCCGAAGGTCGCCGCGGCAAGCGCCAGCGTCGGTGCGGCGGTCAATCCATAAGCGTCGGCAAATTTCTGGCCCCAGGCGGCCCCGGTTCCATGCCCACCGGCCATGGTGATCGAACCTGCGATCAATCCGATCAAGGGATCGATGCCCAGCATCTTGGCCATGCCAAAGCCGATCAGATTCTGGATCACCAGCATGGCAATGATGACCAGCGTGAAAATCAGCAGCATCTTGCCGCCACGCGCGAGCATGCGCACGTCAGCACCCAGCCCCACCGTCGCGAAAAAGGCCAGCATCAAACTGGGCTGAAGCGATTTATCAAACGCCAGGTGGATGCCCCTGACGTGCAGCAGTGCGGCCGTTACTGCAGCGAGTAGCCCCCCAACCACGGCTGCGGGGATGGAGTAGCGCTGCAGGAACGCCACCCGATTGATCAGGGCGCGACCGACGATGAGCACCAACGCGGCCAGCGCGAGCGTCGCGGGGACGCTGAATTCGATGGTCTGATTCATCCACCGAGCTTAGCAGACCGACCGCTTGTATCGAACCCCAAGCTGTTACACCGAGGTTCGAAAATCGCTCATTGCCCTTCGAGGAAGCTCTTGAGCTTGTCGGCCCGCGACGGATGGCGCAGCTTGCGCAAGGCCTTGGCCTCGATCTGACGAATCCGCTCGCGGGTGACGTCGAATTGCTTGCCAACTTCTTCCAGCGTGTGGTCGGTGCTCATCTCCACGCCAAAGCGCATGCGCAACACCTTCGCCTCACGCGGGGTGAGTGAATCAAGCACTTCTTTGACGACATCGCGCATCGAGCCATGCAACGCTGCGTCGGCCGGGGCCAGTGTCGCGGTGTCTTCGATGAAGTCGCCCAGGTGGGAGTCGTCGTCGTCGCCGATCGGCGTCTCCATGGAGATCGGCTC
>CAIXXI010000416.1 GCA_903923345.1 uncultured Burkholderiales bacterium
CGCCCCTGGGGCGAGACGGTGCTGTACGAGATGCATGTGCGCGGCTTCAGTCGCCTGAATCCGGGCATCGCGCAAGCGCGGCGCGGCACGATCGAAGCACTCGCCGACCCGGCTTCGATCGCCCATCTGAAGCGCCTCGGTGTGACCGCGGTGGAGCTGCTGCCGATCGCTGCCTGGATCGATGAGCTGCATCTGGTGCAGCGTGGCCTGAGCAACTACTGGGGCTACAACCCGATCGCCTTTTTTGCAATGCAGGCCACACTGGCCGGCCCGCGGGGCATTGCCGCCATGGTCGACGCAGTCGAGCGGCTCCACGAGGCTGGCATCGAAGTGCTGCTCGATGTGGTGTTCAATCACACCGCTGAAGGCGATGAGCGCGGCCCGACGCTGTCCTTGCGCGGGCTGGATAACGCCTCCTACTATCTGGCCGACCCGCATCGACCGGGCGGTCTTCGCAATCTGTCGGGCTGCGGAAACACCCTGGCTGCGCATCAGCCGGCGGTGAGCGCGCTGATCGTCGATGCACTGCGCTTCTGGGCGCTGGAGGTCGGAGTCGACGGATTCCGCTTCGACCTCGCCAGCGCGATCGCCCGCAATGCACACGGGCAACTCGACACCGACCTGCCCTGGATGCGCGCAGTGCGCGAAGACCCCGCCTTGTCGCGATGCAAGTGGGTGGCCGAAGCCTGGGATTGCGAAGGCCACTTCGTGGGCGCTTTTCCCCCGGGATGGAGTGAATGGAACGACCGCTACCGGGATGACCTGCGCCGGTTCTGGCGTGGCGACACCGCCCAGATCGGCCCACTCGCCACCCGCCTGGCGGGCTCGAGTGACCTGTTCTCGCACTCGGGACGCACACCGGGTGCGAGCATCGATTTCATCACCGCCCATGACGGCATGACCCTGGCCGATCTGGTCAGCTACCGCCATCGTCGCAATGAAGCCAATGGCGAGAACAACCGCGACGGACATGACAACGATCTGAGCGATGACTGCGGCATCGAGGGCCCCACCAACGATGCAGATGTCGTTCGTGCGCGCAGGCTGCGCATGCGCGCCCTGCTGGCGTCGCTGATGCTGTCTCGCGGTGTGCCGATGCTGCGCGCAGGCGATGAATTCTCGGCAACCCAGTTGGGCAACAACAATGCCTACTGCCATGACGGTCCGCTGACCTGGCTGACGTGGCCGCACACAGGGCCGGAATCCGTGCCGGGTGAACCCGGACCCGATCATCCGGAAGACCACAGCACGCTGCTGTCTACCCTCGCGAGGCTGCGCGCCGAATTGCCCTGCCTGCGCGGTGAGTGGTTCCTGAGTGGCCATGCCTCACCCGATCAGGAGGCCCTGCCGGATGTCACCTGGCTGGGCACGGATGGCCAGCCGATGGGGGATTCGCACTGGCACGACCCGACCCAGCACTCGCTGGCTTGTCTGCTGGATGCCTCGCGGCCGAGGCCGGATGCAGCGCATGACCGGGTCTGGATCGGTCTGACCGCCCGCAGCGGGACGGTGCGCTTCGAATTGCCGCTGGCCTCGCTGGGCAGCGACTGGGTCCGGGTGCTCGACACCTCATCCGATTGCCCTGCCCTGCACATCGACCCGGATGGCGGCCTCAGCATCGAAGGCCCGGCCGTGGTGCTGTGCGTCTCGGGTGCGATCGGTGCCCATGAGCTGTCACGCTGGCAAGTCGGTCTGCCGGCTGCCGTCATGGTCGAGGCCAATGACCCGGCTGCCGCAATCGACCTGGTGATCGACGCCGACCAGACCGGGCCGCTGCCCTCGATCACGCTCCACCTCGATCCGAGCGAACGCCGCGGGCGCAAGCGTTCACAGGACCCGGGCCAGACCCTGGCTATCGCAGCGCCGGTGCCGTCACCCGCCACCCGGATTGAATCCGTTCAATTCGCATCCCGACGGCTGGAGCGCCACCGCATCCCGATCGGACACGCCCTGGCGGCCGGCACAGGACATGTGCTGGCGCTGCACGCGCATCCCCCGCAACGGGTTGCGCTGTATGTCGCGCCGGCTCATGGCCACTTGCCAGACGAACTCGTCCGCCCCCAGGGCTGCTGGGCACTCTCGGCGCAGCTCTATTCGATCCGCACCACAAACAGCTGGGGCATCGGCGATTTCGACGACCTGGGCGCCCTGATCGAGAAGGCAGCTGCCATCGGCGCTGCAGGCGTGCTGGTCTCGCCGCTTCATGCGCCCTCACTGGGCTGGCCCGACCGCGGATCACCCTATTCGCCATCAAGCCGGCTGGCACTCAACCCGCTGTTTGTCAGCCTGCCGCTGGCTGCGGCCGGCATGGACGCCCCGGGCTTTGCCACCTGGCTGCAGCAAGACGACACGCGCCGTGCACTGGCCGCGGTCAAGGCCAGCAGCGAGGTGGACTATCCGCGCGTGCTGATGCTCAAACGCGCGGGCCTTGAGCGGCTCTGGGCCGACCTTGCCCTGCCCTCGAACAGCCGCACACGACAGGTTTTCGATGCCTGGTGGTCTGCGCATGCCACCCGATTGCGAGCCCACGCGCTGTTCGAAGCCGTGGCCGATGTGCACCGCCTGGCCAACTGGCGGGAGTGGCCCACTGAACTGTCGAGCCCGGATACACCGGCTGCGCAGGCCTTCGAGCGCCTGCATGAGGCCCGGGTCGGCCTGCATGCATTCATCCAGTGGATCGCCCATTCGCAGTGGTATCGGGTCGGCGAGCGCGCAAGCGACACCAATGCCGGCATCGGCCCGATCGCAGACCTGGCGGTTGGTGTGGACGCCAGTGGCGCGGATGCCTGGGCCTTGCAAGGCCTGATGGCTGCGGGCTTCGAGGTGGGCGCCCCCCCCGATCCCTTCTGCCTCGATGGACAGGCCTGGGGCCTGCCGCCCTGGCGTCCCGATGCGATGAGCGCACAGGGGCAGGCGCCGTTTGCCAGCCTGCTCGAAGCCAACATGGCGGGCGCAGGCGGCTTGCGAATCGATCATGTGATGGCGCTCGAGCGCCTGTTCTGGGTCCCTCAGGGCGGCAAGGCGGTGAACGGCGCCTATGTGCCCTACCCGCTCGAGGCGCTGTTGCAGGTGGTCATGGCTCACAGCGCACGCCACCAGTGCCTGGTGATCGGTGAAGACCTGGGCACCGTGCGCCCGGGCCTGCGCGAACGACTGGCCCGAGCCGGCGTGCTGTCCTACAAGGTCGCCTGGTTTGAACGCGACCCCGATGGCAGCCTGGCCTCACCGACCTCCCTGCCCGCCCTGGCCGCGGCCTGTGCCAGCACCCATGACCTGCCGACCATCGAGGGCTGGGCACTGGGACGCGACATCGACGAGCGTGAAGCCTCGGGCGAATTCGATGCAGCCAGCGCACATCGCGAGCGCGAATCACGGAAACACGATCTGCAGGGCATCCTGGTCGGACTGGACCGCCACGGTCTGCACGGCGAGGACCTCACCGAGCGATTGCATCGATGGCTGGCCGCATCCTCGGCGGGCCTTGCGATCGTTCAGCTCGAAGACGTCACCGGCTTGAACCGTCAGCCGAATCTGCCCGGCACACCGGACCGTGCGCCGAACTGGCGGCAAAAGCTTCCAGTCTCGATCGACGAACTGCACGCGCTACCGAGATGGCGTGCACTGGAAAAGATATTTTCCCGGCGAAGCCTGAGATCGCAGTCAAGCTGATTCGGTGATGCCGCACGCTGATCCGGGTTGTCACCGCTTTCAGCAATGTTCTGCAACACGCCGGCCCCTCCAGACGCTACGGCTTGTTTTTAAGTTTGCCCTTGGGCATCACGGTGGTCACTGGCGGACTCGGCCGATTGGACAGAACCGACGCTTCTTTGAGCGGCGCGCTGTCTTTCTTGGGTTTCTTCGTCATCTTGTTGCTGCGCTGCTCGCCCTTGGGCATGGCGTTCTCCTAAGCGAAGCGTGCACTGTACACAGGCTCGTTGCGATTGCGCTCGGCGCATGATCAGAACAGCACCACGCCCCGGATCGATTCACCGCGCTTCATCAGATCGAAGCCCTGGTTGATCTCCTCGAGCGGCATGGTGTGGGTGATCAGGCTGTCGATGTTGATCTTGCCTTCCATATACCAGTCGACAATGCGCGGAACGTCCGTGCGACCCCGTGCACCGCCAAATGCCGTGCCTTCCCACTTGCGACCGGTGACCAGCTGGAAGGGTCGGGTCGAAATTTCCGCGCCCGCTTCGGCCACCCCGATGATGATGCTGCGCCCCCAGCCCTTGTGCGTGCATTCGAGTGCCTGGCGCATGACCTGTGTGTTGCCGATGCATTCGAAGCTGTAATCGACGCCGCCCTCTGTGAGCTGGACGATCGCATCGACCAGATTGCCGCCTGCCGCCTCGATCTGCGCCGGATTCAGGAAGTGCGTCATGCCGAATTGGCGTGCAATGGCTTCGCGTGCCGGGTTGATGTCGATCCCGATGATCTTGTCGGCCCCGACCATGCGTGCACCCTGAATCACATTCAGACCGATGCCGCCCAGGCCGAACACGGCCACCGTGGCACCTGCCTCGACCTTGGCTGTAAAGATCACGGCGCCGATACCCGTAGTGACGCCGCAGCCGATGTAGCAAACCTTGTCAAAAGGCGCATCGGGGCGAATTTTTGCCAGGGCAATTTCGGGTACGACGGTGTGATTGCTGAAGGTGCTCGTGCCCATGTAATGCAGGATCGGCTCGCCGTTCAGGCTGAAGCGACTGGTGGCGTCTGGCATCAGCCCCTTGCCCTGCGTGCCGCGAATGAGCTGGCACAGGTTGGTTTTTCGACTCAGGCAAAACTTGCATTGCCGGCACTCGGGGGTATAGAGCGGGATGACATGGTCACCCTTGCGAAGGGTGGTCACGCCTGGGCCGACATCAAGCACGACACCTGCGCCTTCGTGTCCGAGGATGGCTGGAAACAAGCCCTCCGGATCGGCGCCCGAGAGCGTGTAGTAATCGGTGTGGCAGATGCCGGTCGCGCGAATTTCAACCAGCACTTCACCCTCACGGGGACCCTGCAGATCGACCGTCTCGATACTCAAAGGCTGTCCGGCTTTGAATGCCACTGCTGCACGCGTTTGCACTTTGGCGCTCCCGTCACGTCAAACCGTGAGTGTTGCACGAGAGTGATTGTGTATCCTCGTTCGCAGGTGGCTGCCGGGACGCTGGCGCTGACCATCGGGCATCGGGATCTTCTGGCCTTACCCGGGCCTGGACTGTTGACCTGAGCACCCGCGAAACACGTGGGCATGACGCGCTCAGTGCGCCTGCTCCCAGTTTGGCCCGGCCCCGACCTCGGCCAGCAGCGGCACGGCCAGCGGATGGGCCTGCGCCATCAGCACCGGCAGGGTCTGCCTGACCTGCTCGAGTTCATGCTGCGGCACTTCAAGCACGAGTTCATCATGCACCTGCATGATCAGGCGTGAAGCCAGGTGCTGCGCCTCGATCCAGTCCTGCACCGCGATCATCGCCAGCTTCACCACATCGGCTGCCGTGCCTTGGAGCGGCGCGTTGATCGCCTGGCGTTCAGCCGCGCCGCGCCGCGGTCCGTTGGGTGAGTTGATTTCCGGCAGCCACAGGCGCCGACCCAGCACGGTTTCAACATAGCCCTGCGCCTTGGCTGCAGCGCGAGTCTCTTCCATGTAGCGGGCCACACCCGGATAGCGGGTGAAATAGCGCTCGATCCAGTTGCGGGCGGCATCGCGTTCGATGTCGAGTTGCGCCGCCAGACCAAAGGCGCTCATGCCGTAGATCAGGCCGAAGTTGATGGTCTTGGCATAACGGCGCTGTTCGCTGCTGACCTCATCGACCGGCACGCCAAAGACCTCAGAGGCTGTTGCGCGATGCACGTCGATGCCCTCGGCGAAAGCCTTGAGCAGACTCTCATCGCGCGACAGGTGCGCCATGATGCGCAGCTCGATCTGCGAGTAGTCGGCCGACACGATCAGGCTGCCTGCGGGTGCAATGAAGGCCTCGCGGATGCGCCGGCCTTCGGGCGTGCGGATCGGAATGTTCTGCAGGTTCGGGTCGGTGGACGACAGTCGCCCGGTGACCGCCGTGGCCTGCGAATAACTGGTGTGAACCCGGCCTGTGCGCGCATTGACCATGCGCGGCAATTTGTCGGTGTAGGTCGATTTGAGTTTGGCTGCGCCCCGGTATTCCAGCAGCAGCCGGGGCAAGGGATAGTCCAGCGCCAGTTTTTCCAGCACTTCCTCATCGGTCGAGGCGCCGCCACTTGCGGTCTTCTTGACCACCGGCAACCCGAGCTTGCCAAAGAGAATCTCTCCGAGCTGCTTCGGGGAATTCAGGTTGAAAGGCTGGCCTGCCGCCTCATAGGCCTGCTGCTCGATCTGCATCAGACGGGCACCGAGTTCGTCGGACTGCCGTGCCAGCGCCTGGGAGTCGATCAGCACGCCATGTCGCTCCATCTTCTGCAGCACCTTGGCCGCGGGCATCTCGATGCGACGGTAGATGTCGAGCAGTTTCGCTTCGGCTTCGATGCGCGGATACAGCACGGTGTGCAGATGCAGGGTGACATCGGCGTCTTCGGCGGCATACCGCGAGGCCTGTTCGATGTCGACCTGCTCAAAGCCAATCTGGGCAGCGCCCTTGCCAGCGACTTCCTCATAGGTGATGGTGCGTCGATTCAGGTGGCGCTGGGCCAGGGCATCCATGCCGTGGGTGCGATGGGCCTCGAGCACATAGGACTGCAGCAAGGTGTCGTGCTCGACGCCGCCCATCGAGATGCCGTGATTCTGAAGCACGTGCATGTCGTACTTCAGGTTCTGGCCCACCTTGCGGTGCGACTCGCTTTGAAGCCAGCCACGCAGACGCTCCAGCACGGCCTCACGAGACAACTGGTCTGGCGCGCCGGCATAGCGGTGCGCCAGCGGCACATAGCAGGCTCGGCCCGGCTCGACCGAAAACGACAGCCCGACGATCTCGGCCGCCATCGGGTCAAGCGAGGTGGTCTCGGTATCGAATGCGGTCAGGGCAGCCGCCTCGATGACCGCCATCCAGCGCTCCAGCCCGGCATCATCGAGGATTGTCTCGTAATGCGTGGTGAGTGGCGGCACCACCACCGATGCTTCGATCGGAGCCACCGCTGCCGGCTGGGTGTCGAGCCGTTGCTCGATTTCGCGCAGCATCGTGCGCATGCCGAAGCGCTCGAAAAACGGACGCAGGCTGAGGTCATCTTCAGGTTGCAGCACCAGACTGTCCTGGATCTCGGCCAGATGCGCCGTTAGATCGCAATCGGTCTTGATCGTCACCAGGGTGCGTGCAGTCGGCAGCCAGTCGAGGGCCTTGCGCAGGTTCTCACCCACCACGCCACCCACGCTGGCGGCCTGCTCGATCACGCCATCGAGTGAGCCATATTGTTCGATCCACTTCACGGCCGTCTTGGGGCCGACTTTCGCCACGCCCGGCACGTTGTCGACCGCATCGCCCACCAGCGTGAGCCAGTCGATGATGCGCTCGGGCGGCACACCGAATCGGGCCAGCACGCCCTCGCGATCGAGCCGCTCAGGCGGCGCGTTGTCCCGGGTCATGGTGTTGATCAGGGTCACATGGTCATTGACCAACTGGGCCATGTCCTTGTCGCCCGTGGACACTACCGTGCGGATGCCCTGTCGCCAGGCACGCTCGGTCAGGGTGCCGATGACGTCATCGGCCTCGATGCCCGGCACCATGATGAGTGGCCAACCCATGGCACGGACCATCTCGTGAATCGGTGCAATCTGCAGCACCAGGTCAGGCGGGGTCGAGGCGCGATTGGCCTTGTACTGATCGTAGAGGTCGTCTCGGAAGGTCTTGCCGGGCGCATCAAACACCACAGCCCCGAGTTGCGCGCCCACACCCAGTTTGCCGTCACCGCGCAGCCGCCGTAGCATCGCGGCCATCCCGTGAATGGCGCCGGTGGGCGCTCCCTGCGGACTGCGCAGGTCGGGTAGCGCATGGAAGGCCCGAAACAGGTAACTCGACCCGTCCACCAGAAGAAGCGTTGGCTCAGACATGACGATCCGAAAGAAAGTGCCCCAGCTGCGGGCGATGCAGCCACCCGAGCGATCGACCGCCGTCAAGGCCCGCGAATCCTGGCAAGTGCTGGGAATTATCTCAGAGTTCATCGAAGCCACCGAGACGCTCGCCGACATCCGGCCCGCGGTCTCGATCTTTGGCAGCGCCCGCATTCAGCCCGGCCAGGAGTGGTATGAGCGCACGGTCGAGCTGGCCCGACTGCTCTCTGACTCGGGCTTTGCGGTCATTTCGGGTGGCGGCCCGGGCATCATGGAAGCGGCCAACAAGGGCGCCTTCGAAGGCAAGTCGCCTTCGGTGGGGCTGAACATTCAACTGCCCCATGAGCAAAGCGGCAATGCCTATCAGGACATCTCGCTCAACTTTCGGCATTTCTTCGCGCGCAAGGTAGCACTTGCGAAGTACGCCAGTGCCTTCATCGCCACGCCTGGAGGCTTCGGCACCCTGGACGAGCTGATGGAGGTGCTCACCCTGATCCAGACCCGCACCGGACGCCGCATTCCGGTCATCCTGATGGGCAGCCAGTTCTGGGGCGGTCTGCTCGAATGGATGCACGGCACACTGGCCGCACAGGGCATGATTGCTGCAGAAGACATGAAGCTGATTCGACTGATCGACGAGCCACAGGCCGTGGTCGAGGCGATCTTCGACTTCTATGAATCGCGCGGCTTTTATGCCACTGCCCAGGACCGCGAGATCAACCTCTACCTCTGATCAGCACGCAGACCCGATGGCCGTCTTCACCGAAGTGTCCCGCGCAGAACTGACCCAGTGGCTTGCCCGCTACCCGGTCGGCGAGTTGTTGCACTTCGAGGGCATTGCATCGGGCATCGAGAACACCAACTATTTCGTCGACACCGCAGCCGGTCGCTGGGTGCTGACGGTGTTCGAGCGCCTCGGCCCTGAGCAACTGCCCTTTCATCTCGGTTTGATGCGCCACCTCGCCGACCGCGGCATCGCGTGCCCAAAGCCGGTCGCCGACCGAAACGGGGCGCTCAGTTCAGTGCTGCTGGGACGGCCCGCCGCACTGGTGAGCCGGCTGCCCGGGCGTTCGGTCGAACATCCTGATCGGCACCAGTGCGCGCAAGTCGGTTCGATCCTGGCGCGCATGCACCTGGCCTGTCGCGATTTTCCGCTGCACCAGCCCAATCCGCGCGGGCTGGACTGGTGCGCCCTCACGGCCCCTCAAGTCATGCAGTTTCTGACTCCCGAGCAGGCTGCATTGCTGCACACAGAACTGGCGGCGCAGCAGGCCTTCGAGCAGACAGCCCACGCGCCGCAGCTGCCCGCCAGTGCCGTGCACGCTGATCTGTTCCGGGACAATGTGCTGTTTGATGGCTCCGACTTGGGCGGCGTGATCGACTTCTACTTCGCAGGCATCGACACCTGGCTCTACGACCTCGCCGTCACCTGCAACGACTGGTGCATCGATCTGAACGATGGCAGTCTCCAGACCGACCGCCTCGACAGCCTGCTGGCCGCGTACCGGGCGGTTCGGCCGCTTACGGCAGTGGAGTGCGAAGCCTGGCCGCTCATGCTGCGACGGGCTGCATTGCGCTTCTGGTTGTCACGGCTGGCCGATCTGCATCTGCCGCGCCCGGCATCGCTGCTCACCCCGAAAGACCCTGCACATTTCGAGCGCATTGTGCGCGCCCGACACCATTCGACGCCGAGGCTGGCACACTGACGCCCAAAATGGGACA
>CAIXXI010000417.1 GCA_903923345.1 uncultured Burkholderiales bacterium
CAAGGCCCGCGTGTCTTCGGTCTGCTTGTGCAAGGTCTCGACGGCATCGTCCATCCGCCCGATCACGGTGCGCACGCGGCTCTCGTTGGTGTCGAGTGCAAGGCGGTCCTGCTCGGCCTGGGTCGATGCGTCGCGGATGGTGGCATCGACCTGAGAGCCGAATCGACGCACCTGTTCGCCGATCTGCTTGCCCATGTTTCCGGATTCGGCCGACAGCCTGCGGACCTCGCCTGCCACGACTGCGAATCCGGCGCCGGCCTGCCCGGCGCGGGCCGCTTCGATGGCCGCATTGAGGGCGAGCAGGTTGGTCTGGCGGGCGATTTTTTCGACCACATCGGCCAGACCCATGAGCCCCTTCGATGCGCCGTCGAGTTCGCGGATCGTGCCCAGCACTTGGTCCTTGGCATGCACGATGCCATCGAGCGAGACCAGCAGCTCCTTCAGATCGCGTTCGGCTTCGGTGAGCACCCGTGCCCGCGCATCCTGGCCGCTTGCCGCTGCTTCCTGCGCTCCGGTCTCGATGATCTGGTCGAGCTGCTGAAGGATCGACACGAACCCGTTGAGCAGGCGCTCGGTCGCATCGCGGGTCTGGACTTGCGCGGTCTGGAGGTGCTTCTGCCACAACTGGAAGGCCTCGATCAGACGTGGTGCGAGGGCCTCGAAGGTGGCCTGTTCGGTGTGTGCATCGCCTGCGGCGCTGGCGTTGACCGGCTTGAGCTGTGAAGGCTTTAGCCCTGTCATCCCGAACAGGAGTGCTGCGCCCAGGTCGCATGCAACAGCCAGCCAGACGGCCCAGCCAGGCATCAGGTCGAGGACGTGCCCGGCATGCAGGGCTGCGGCCAGGAGCGGCAGCGCAAGCAGGCCTGCCGTGGCGGGGATGCTGTATCCCAATCGGTTTCGATCAGATCCGCTCATAGAGGTCATATGAAAAGTGTCAACTTCGCTTGCAGACAAGTCTGGCCTAGAGGGCTGACGACGAGGTGCAGAAAAGGGGGGCTGAAATGCCCTTGTTTCCGCGTGGCGGTTTGTCCTGGACGAACGGACTGTCAAGCCTCTTGACAGCTGTCGAAAGGGCAAAAAAAACCCGCGTCATGTAGACGCGGGTGGCAATGGCTGGTGTGTTGAGACGGCTTTTCGGTGCGTCTGCCGCTCGTCAATGGACCTTACAGACCGCCCATGGTCGAGCCGGGAAAGAAGGGCAGGCTGCGCTTGCGATTGAGCGGGCCCTGAGCGCGCGCACAGGCATTGGCGATGGCTGGCGCAACGCAGGGCACGCCCGGTTCACCGACGCCGCCCACCGGGTCACCGTTGGCGATGATCTGCACATCCACCTGCGGCATGTCTTTGACTTTGACCATGCGATAGCGGTTGTAATTCGTGACCTGTGCGACGCCGTTGATGAAGGTCTGTTGTGCGTACAGGGTCGCCGCCATCGCCTGTGCAACCGCCCCTTCGATCTGCGCACGGATCGCATCCGGATTGACGGCCGTCCCGCAGTCGATGACCGTGGACACTCGATGCACCGTCACTGCGCCACTGCTTGCATTGACCGACACCTCGGCGACCTGCCCGATATAGCTTCCAAACCCTTTGGCGATTGCAACGCCTTGCGCACGGCCCGAGGCGCTCGGCGTGCCCCATTTCGAGAATGCCTTGAGCGCATTGAGCAGGTTTGCCATGCGCGGATCGGCCATGTTCTGAAGGCGAAATGCAATCGGGTCCCAGCCGACGGATGCGGCCAGTTCGTCGATCGCACTTTCCACTGCGAAGGTGTTGATCGAGAGGCCGACCGAGCGCCAGTATCCGACCGGCAAACTGGTGTCGTGCCGGACATACTCGACCCTCAAAGGGTTGATGCCATAGACCATCTCGACCGCGCCTTCGACCGCTGAACCGTCGAGTGCCGCAGGGCTTTTTCCGCGCTGCGCGCCAATGGATGGCGTGACGATCCGGTTGGCCCAGGATGTGATGCGACCACTCGATGAAGCGCTGGCCTGGATGCGCGACAGCGACATCGGCCGGTACTGGTCCTGGGTGAAGTCCTGCTCGCGTGACCAGGTGAGTTTGACCGGCTTGCCCGGACAGGCCAGACCCACCTGTACAGCCTGGCGGATGAAGTCCTGCTCGAATTTCCGTCCGAAGCCGCCACCTGCGAGGGTGTTGACCACAGTGACCTGGGTGCCTGCCGGACATAAGCCTGCAGTGGTCGCGCTGACGGCGTCCGGGGCCTGGGTGGGTGCCCAGACCTCGCAGGTCGCAGGCGCCGTGCCCGATGCAGGGGTATATCGAACGGTGCAATTAAGAGGCTCGAGTGCAGCATGGGCCAGGAACGGCAGTCGATAGCTTGAATTGATGACGCCCTGAGCAGCACCCACCGTGCCGGCGACATCCTGCGCCACGATCACCGGTCCGTTATCCATCAGCCAGGCGGCCCGGCTGGCGATGGCCGTGCTGTCGTTGGCCGCCGCATCGGCGGGCAGGGCCCAGTTCACATTCAGGCTCCTGGCCGCGCGCATCGCATCCCAGGTGGTTGCTGCGACCACGGCGACGCCGTTGGCAGCGCGTGTCGCTGTGGCGCCGACCGGCACCATGGCAATCGCACCGGTTGGCTTGCTGCCAAGCGATGAGACCGTGCCGCCCAGCGTCGGGCATTGTTTGACGGCCGCAAAGACCATTCCGGGCAGAAAGACATCGGTGCCGAATTTTGCGGAGCCATCCACCTTTGCCGGAATGTCGACCCGACGCGCTGAGGTGCCGACGTACAGACGGGGGTATTGGTCGAGTGGCGTATTGCCGCCCAACACCATGCCTGCAGCCGACTGCGCCAATGCGCCATAGCTCAGGCTGCGCTGCACCCCGTTGACGCTGGCCGACACCACACCGGCCTTGACGGTGCAACTCGAGGCCGGGACGCCGAACTGAGCGGCTGCGGCCATCACCAGCATCTGCCGCGCATTGGCTGCGGCCTGTTTGATGCCAGGCGAAAACATCCGGATGCCAAGGCTGCCACCGGTGAAGCGACCGAATGCGCTGGCGTTGCGTCCGCCATGCGCGGCGTCGACGGGCGCGTGCTGGCCGCGCACTCGTGTCCAGTCCACCTGCAACTCATCGGCGGCGATCTGCGCCAGGCCGGTCATCGTGCCCTGGCCCATTTCGGTGATCGGCACCTGAACGGTGACCGATTCATCGCTGCCGATCAGGATCCAGGCGGTGACAGGAGATTGCGTCGGCGCGCTTTGCGCGAGGGCTTCGCCATGCCGGCCCAGGCCCGGCAGCGAGGCGCCGACCATGAAGCCGCCGGATGCCAGCGTGCGAACCAGAAAGCCGCGGCGATTCATTCCGCTGCTTTCCGATGCGGTGTCTTGTGTGCTGATGTCTTGAGTGATTGCAGTCATGTCCTCATCCTCCTCAGGTTCAGAGCGACTTGATCGCAGTCTTGATGCGTTGATATGTGCCGCAGGCGCAGACATGGTTCATCTCGGAGGCGATCTCCGATCCATGGTGACCCGCCTTCATCGCACCGGTGCAGGCCATCAGCATGCCGGGCTGGCAATAGCCGCATTGCGGCACCTGGTTGTCGATCCAGGCCTGCTGCGCCTTGCGGCCATCGGCATCGGCCGACAAACCCTCGACGGTCACGACCTTCTTGCCGACCGCCGACGAGGCATTGAAGACGCAGGAATGTTCCCGCTGGTTGTCGATCAGCACGGTGCAGGCACCGCAGACCTCGATCCCGCAGCCATACTTGGTGCCGGTCAGTCCGATCAGGTCTCGCAGTACCCAGAGCAGCGGAATGTCCGGGCTGCTGACCGTGACGGTGCGATTGACCCCGTTGACATTCAGGGTGAGCGTGCTGGCCATGTCTGATCCCTTTGGTTGATCGCAATTGCGGCTGCAAGTTGCCGCACAGGTGCGCGGGCTGTCCGTTCATCAAGGTTAATGGCTGAGCCTGATGCGCGACGCTCCGCCGGTCGGGCTGGCCCGACCGCTGATCACACACCGGAAATTTGTCACTGAAATGCGCACGTCATCCTGGCAAGGCCACACTGACGGGCTGTTTTCGAAGGGGTCGACAGACGGGTGCAGCTCAGGCACCCTTCACAGCAGCAGATGGACTGCTGTCCTGAAAATGCCATGGCCACAAGAGCCTGAT
The DNA here is from genome assembly GCA_903923345.1 of uncultured Burkholderiales bacterium. Classification (GTDB taxonomy): domain Bacteria; phylum Pseudomonadota; class Gammaproteobacteria; order Burkholderiales; family Burkholderiaceae_E; genus UBA4615. The sequence continues at coordinate 4,154 of CAIXXI010000417.1, forward strand.
CCGCCACCGCTTGGGGAGACTTCGATGAATTACATCCAGCGCGCCGTGGCGCAGGCGCCGATCAGGGCGCTCATGGCCATCACAGGGTTTGCTTTGCTCGGCCTGATGGGGTGTGCCACCCCAGCGCCCGATCGATCAACCCATGCAGCGCCCGCAGCAGGCACACAGGAGGCGCTCCAGATCCGGCCTTTTTCCTCGGGGAAACTGGTCAATGGAACGGGTGGCTGGTCAAATGGGGCGCTTCACCCGACCAAGCCGGCGACCCGTTATCGGCTGGTCGAGCAGGACGGCACCTATGTTCTCGAAGCTCACGCCGACAGCTCGGTGTCGGGGCTGATGCATCCGATCCGCCTCGACCCTCAGCGCAAGCCGCTGATCGAATGGCGCTGGCGGGTCGATGCCACGCTGGAGGGCGCAGACATCGGCGAGCGTCATGCTGATGACTCTCCGGCGCGGATCGTGTTGTCCTTTGATGGCGACCCATCGGCCTTGTCGCTCAAGGAACAGATGTTTGCCGAGCGGGTGAAGCTCATCACCGGGCAGGACATGCCCTATGCCACCCTGATGTACGTCTGGGACAACCAGCGTGCGCCCGAGACGGTCACACCGAACGCCCACACCAGCCGGGTGCGCAAGATCGTTGTGCAAAGCGGCTCGGACGGGGTGCGCAGCTGGAAGGTCTATCGGCGCGACATCGTTGCCGATTTCACTCGGGCGTTCGGCGAGCCACCCGGCAAGCTGATTGCCGTTGGCGTGATGACCGATTCGGACAACACCAAACAGAAGGCCCGATGTCTGTATGGGGATATCCGCTTGCTTGAGCGGTCGCAGTGATCACTGCCAGCCAAATCGCCGTGCATAGGCGGTCTTCATGACCTGGATGACCAGAGCGTAAGCCATCAGGATCGCTGCGAGGCATACGAAGTACAACGGCGGCAGCGACTGAAGCCTGAAGGCCTGTCCGATGTGACTGAGTGTCAGGATGATCCCGGCCGAAATCACGATGATCGTTGTTGCAATCAGTGGCCATGAGGCATGGCTTTGCACGAAGGGGATCTTGCGGGTGCGAATCAGATGCACCACCAGCGTCTGCGACAGCAGGCCCTCGACGAACCACCCCGATTGAAACAAACCCTGATCGGTGACGGTCCGTGCATCGAACACGAACCACATCAGGGCGAAGGTCGCCAGATCGAACAGCGAGCTGACCGGCCCGAACCACAGCATGAAGCGGCCGATGTCGGGCGCATTCCAGCGTTGCGGCGCGTTGAGCACTTCCGCATCGACCGTGTCGAAGGGGATACCGATTTGCGAGATGTCGTAGAGCAGGTTCTGCACCAGCAACTGCAGCGGCAACATCGGCAGAAAGGGCAGCAAGGCACTTGCAATCACGACGGACAGCACATTGCCGAAGTTCGAGCTGGCGGTCATCCGGATGTACTTGAGCATATTGGCGAAGGTCCGCCGGCCTTCGGCAACGCCTTGCGCAAGCACCATCAGATTCTTGTCGAGCAGGATGATGTCGGCGGCTTCCTTGGCGATATCGACCGCTGTATCGACCGAGATGCCAATGTCGGCCCGTCGCAGTGCCGCCGCATCATTGATGCCGTCGCCCAGGAATCCAACCACATTGCCTGCGTCGCGCAGGCTGCCGACGATGCGTTCCTTTTGCGCGGGATTCAGCCTTGCAAACACATTGCAGCGCAGGGCCGCCTGAGCCAGTTCGAGATCGGACAGCGCGTCCACCTGTGATCCCAGCAGCAGCCCATGCTGCTCCAGACCGACGTCGTGGCAGACTCTCGCGGTCACCTTTTCGTTGTCGCCGGTCAGGATCTTGACTGCAATGCCGGCGGCTGCGAGTGCCTTGAGCGCCGGGGCGGCGGTGTCCCTGGGAGGATCCAGAAAGTCGACGTACCCGACCAAGGTCATTCCGGATTCGTCATTCACCCCATAGGTATGCCGATGAGGTGGCATGTCGCGCACCGCCACGGCAACCACCCTCAGGCCCTGCTCGTTGAGGGTTGCGGTGGTGCGCCGGATTGATTCCAGATGCGTCTCGGAGAGCGGCTCGTCCTCACCACATTCGCGCACCATCGTGCAAACGGCAAGCACCTCCTCGACCGCACCCTTGCAGATCAGCCGGTGTCGGTCGTCCTGTTCGGCCACCACGACCGACATGCGGCGGCGCTGGAAATCGAACGGAATTTCATCGACCTTCTTGTAGCGGGTGTCCAGACTGAGCGCCTGCTGCACTTCGACATGTTCCAGCACTGCGACGTCGAGCAGATTCTTCAGTCCGGTCTGATAGTGGCTGTTCAGATAGGCCAGCCTCAGCACGTCGTCCGATGCACCTCCGGCGACGTCGCTATGGTGCTTGAGCACGATGCGGTCCTGGGTCAGCGTGCCCGTCTTGTCGGTGCACAGGACATTCATCGCACCGAAGTTCTGGATCGCATCCAGACGCTTGACGACGACCTGTTGGTGCGACAGGGCCACCGCGCCGCGTGCAAGGGTCGAGGTGACGATCATCGGCAGCATCTCGGGGGTGAGTCCGACCGCCACCGCCAAGGCAAACAGCGAGGCCTCGAGCCAGTCGCCCTTGGTGAATCCGTTGATCACCAGCACCAGCGGCGCCATGACCAGCATGAAGCGGATCAGCAGCCAGCTCACCTGATGGATGCCGGTTTCGAATTCAGTCGGTTCGCGGTGCGTCGCGGTGACCTGGCGCGCCAGAACGCCGAAGCAGGTTCGATCACCGGTGGTCAGCACCAGCGCATGACCGGCACCGCTGACGACGCTGCACCCCATGAAGAGCAGGTTGTCATGCTCGAGCGGGTTGTCGCCCGCATGGCGAGTTATCGCGAACTTTTCGATCGGCAGCGACTCGCCCGTCATGGCCGATTGGCTGACGAACAGGTCTTTGGCGGACAGCACACGCAGGTCTGCCGGGATCATGTCGCCTGCCGAGAGTACGATCACATCGCCGGGAACCAGATCGTGAATCGGAATCAACTGGGCCCGATCAGGTGCCGGGCGCAAAACGTCGATCGAATTGCTGACCAGCGCCTTGAGGGCTTCGGCTGCTCGGCCTGATCGGGTCTCCTGGACATAGCGCAGCAGCGTCGACAGCATCACCATGGCCGCGATCACCCAGGTGGCCGTGTGATCCCCAGTCCAGTACGACACCACCGAGAGCGCGGTCAGCAGCAGGTTGAATGGGTCGCGGTAGCAGTGCCACAGACGCATCCACCATGGAGGTGGCCGGTCGTGGCCCACCTCATTGGGGCCTATCGAGAGGCGGACCGCATGGGCTCGCTCGGCACTCAGGCCCGCATCCGAGCTCTCGAGCGAGGACAGCAGCACGTTGGCATCAGCCTGCGATGCACGCAGCAGCCCACTCGACAGCTCAGCCGGCAGCGTACGGGTGTCGATTCGGTCGCGGTATTCGTCCCAGACCGCGAGGCTGCGGAAATGCCGCGCCATGCCCCGCACGAAGACGAATCGAAGAAAAAGATTGGCGGGAAGATCGCGCAGCACAGCTCGATGCCATCCGATATCAGGCATCAATGTGCTGCTGTTCGGCGCTTTGCCAAACGTCTGTCAGGTGATCATCTGCAATCGTAGACATTGGATTCACCCCTGCGCTGCCCGGAGTCGCCATGCTTGCTCGTCTGATCTATGCCAGTGCCATCACAACGCCGATCGGTCCGTCTGATATCACGGCCCTACTACGCAAGGCGCGTCTGCGAAATGCGGTCAACGGGCTGAGCGGGCTGCTCACCTTCGACAGTCGATATTTTCTGCAGGCCATTGAGGGCGCGCCACGCGCGATCAACGATCTGTATGCAGGCATCGTCAACGATTCGCGCCATCGACAGGTGACCCTGCTCAAGTACGGACGTATCGAGTCGCGCATGTTTCCCGATTGGCAGATGGGATTCTTGTCGGCCAATGCTGGGCACCGCGCGCTCTATGCCAAAGTGATGCCGGGCGGGGTGTTCGACCCGCTTTCGATTGATGGCGATCAGGCCGAAGCGCTGATGGCGGACCTGGCGGCAGCCGGTGCCCGCAATGACGAGTCCGTGTCGGCCTGAGTCCTAAAGGCCATAGGCCTTTCGCAGAAAGGCGATTGCATCGGCGACCGTGGTCTGAGGGTCTTCTTCCATCGGCACGTGCCCGAGGCCGGGGTAGACGATCAGGGTGCTGTTCGGGATGTCGCGCTTGAATCGCTCGCCTTGGACCAGCGGAATCCACTCATCGCGACCGCCCCACTGAATCAGGGTCGGAACGCGCAGGGTCTGGATCTGCTCCCATTGCGTGTTGTTGCTCATCGATCGGGCGCGTTCGCCCATCGCGGCTCGATTGCCCGGCCTTCGCAGCAGGTCTGAATAGCGGTCAACCAGATCGGGCGTGACTTTTGCGGGGCTGCCGTAGACACCTTCCAGGCTGTTTCGCACTGCGGGGCGTACCGGTGCCCAGCGCATCAGTTCGCTGACGACCGGCGTGCGGGCAAGCCGCAGGCCGGCTGTACCGGGCCCGGAGAGGTCGGCGGGATAACCAGCCGAGTCGATCAGGATCAGGGCGGTCACGCGCTCCGGGTGGCGCAGTGCGAACCGCCAGGCGATCAGTCCGCCCAGGCTGTTGCCGGCAATCGCAAAGCGGCTCATCCCGGCTGCGTCGACGAATCGCTCCAGAAAGTCGATGGTCGCAGCCGGAGAATAATCGCCGGAAGGGTGCGGGCCTGTCAGTCCGAATCCCGGCAGATCGAGACGAACCACGCGCCATTGTCCTGACAGTGCGCCGGCCCAGCCGTCCCAGGTGTGCAGCGACGCGCCCGTGCCGTGCAGCAGCAAGATTGCTGGCGCATTCTGGGTGGCTTCAGACGGCGAGGTGTGATCGCTGCGGGCCATGCGGCCAGGGCCTTCATCGCGCCAGTGCACCTCCATGCCGTCCATGGGCAGAAAGCGCGAGGGCGGCGCGCCATAGTGCGATTTCAGGTCAGCCAGAGGCAGGTCGGTCTGACACCCGGCTAGAAAAACCGCACTGATCAGGCCCAAGCACCACGCCCATGACTTCATTGCGAACGCTCCGTCAGGTCAGGCAATCGGCAGGAACCGCTGCGCCAGGCGAACCCAGAAGCTGCCGCCCAGCGGAATCAGTTCGTCGTTGAAGTCATAGCTCGGGTTGTGCAGCATGCACGGGCCCATGCCGTGGCCGGACTCGCGGTGCGTGCCGTCACCGTTGCCGATGAAGACATAGCAGCCTGGCTTGGCTTGCAGCATGAAGGCGAAGTCTTCTGCGCCCATGGTCGGCTCGCATTGGTCGTTGACCTGGTCGTCGCCGACCAGCTCCCGCATGACCGAGGCTGCAAAGGCGGCTTGCCCGGGGTGGTTGATGGTCGGCGGGTAATTGCGGTGAAAGTGCAGCGATCCGGTCGCACCAAAGGCCAGCGGCAATTGTTCGGAGAGTTCTCGCATGCGGGTTTCGATCAGATCGAGTGTCTCGACCGTGAAGGTGCGAACCGTGCCCCGCACGATCGCGCTGTCCGGAATGATGTTGGTCGCATCACCGGCATGGATCTCGGTGACCGACAGCACGGCCGCATCGATTGGCTTTTTGTTGCGGGTGATGATCGACTGGAAGGCCTGCACCAGGTGGGTGGCCACGAGCACCGGGTCGATGCCATTCTGGGGCAGGGCTGCGTGGGCGCCCTTGCCGCGCAGGGTGACCTCGAATTCATTGGACGACGCCATCATCGGGCCAGGCGTGGTGCTGAATGTGCCGACCGCTGCACCAGGCCAGTTGTGCATGCCAAAGACCGCCTCGCAGGGAAAGCGGGTAAACAGGCCATCGTCGATCATCTTCTGAGCGCCCGCGCCGCCTTCTTCGGCCGGCTGAAAGATGAAGTGCACGATGCCGTCGAAGCCACCATGCAGCGACAGCCAGCGGGCGCCAGCCAGCAGCATCGCGGTGTGGCCGTCGTGGCCGCAGGCATGCATGCGGCCCTGATAAGTGGACGCATGCTCGAAGCTGTTGTGTTCCTGAAGGGGCAAGGCGTCCATGTCGGCGCGCAGACCGACTGCGCGGGTCGAGGTGCCCCGGCGCAGCGTGCCAACCACGCCGGTGCCGCCGAGTCCGGTGTGAACCGCAAGGCCCCAGGCCTTCAATTTGTCTGCGACGATAGCGGCCGTGCGATGCTCTGCAAAGCACAGTTCGGGGTGCGCGTGAATGTCCCGGCGAATCGCCTGGATTTCAGCCTGGAGATCAACAATGCCTTCAGCGAGTCTCATGGTGCACAGTGTCCAATGCCCTGAAAATCTCAGCTTAACATCGTGAACCTGATGGATACGCCCATGAACACAGTCAGCCCTGAGCTCGAAACCACCGTGCGCGGAGCCTGTCCGCACGACTGCCCGGATACCTGCGCGCTGCGGGTCACCGTTCGAGACGGCGTGGCGGTCCGGGTCGCGGGCGATCCTGATCATCCGCCGACCGATGGGGTGCTGTGCACCAAGGTGTCGCGCTATCTGGAGCGCACCTACTCGCCCGATCGCCTGACAGTGCCCCTGCGCCGCACCGGCCCCAAAGGCAGCGGGCAATTCGAGCCGGCCACCTGGGAGGAGGCGATCACTGACATCGCCGCGCGGCTGCGCACGATTGCCGCGCGCGATCCCGAGCGCATCCTGCCTTACAGCTACGCGGGCACCATGGGTATGGTGCAGGGCGACGGCATGGGCCAGCGCTTTTTTCATCGGCTCGGTGCGGCCCGCCTCGATCGCACCATCTGTGCTTCGCCCGGTGTGCATGGCCTGACCTACACGCTGGGCGCGGCCGTTGGCATGGATGTCGAGCGATTCGAGCACGCCGGCTTGATCCTGATCTGGGGGTCGAACCCGATCACCTCGAGCGTGCACTTCTGGAGCCTTGCCCAGAAAGCCCGGCGCCGTGGCGCCAAGCTGATTGCCATCGACCCCTACCGCACCGCGAGCGCCGAGCGCTGTGATCAGCACATTGCCCTGATGCCGGGCACCGATGGCGCGCTGGCCCTGGGCATCATGCAGCAGCTGATTGCACACGATCGACTGGATCACGACTGGCTCGAGCAGCACACGGTGGGATTCGAGGCGATGGCTCAGCGGGCGTCGGCCTGGACGCCCGATCGGGTGGCGCGCAC
>CAIXXI010000418.1 GCA_903923345.1 uncultured Burkholderiales bacterium
CGACCCGCTTGTGGCTGGCGGCAGACGAGACTCGCGCGACCGGTCTGATGCTGCAGCGACTGCCAACCGAAGGCGGTCGCGTCGCACCCTCTGCCGCTCCTGCACAAGCCGAGGCGACAGTCGCTCAGGACAGCCCATCCGCACCGATCGGGTCAGAGCAGGATCGCGATGGCTGGTCGCGACTGCAGATTCTTGCCGAAACCCTCACCGGCGAAGAACTGCTGACCTTGCCTTCTGCGCAGGTGCTGCGACGTCTGTTCTGGCAGGAGCCACTTCATGCCTTCGATGCGCGTGCCGCCCGATTTGCATGCACCTGCTCGCGCCAGAAAGTTTCAACGATGCTGAAGATGCTGGGCCGGGAAGAGGTGGATGACATCCTGCGCGAGCAACCCACGGTGAGTGTGCGCTGTGAGTTCTGCAACACGCCCTACGACTTCGACGCGGTCGACAGCGCCGAACTGTTCGTCACCGAGCCGCTGGCACCGGCTTCGAACGTGCGCCACTGACCTCGGCTGCACCAGAGCCTGTCCCGGGAGACGGGGCTGGTGCGCCAGGGTCGGATACCTGCACAAAGACTTCATCGGGGCGCATCATTCCGAGCTCGTAGCGGGCACGTTCTTCGATGGCACCCGTACCCTGCTTCAGGTCTCTGACCTCGCCTTCAAGCGCCCGATTGCGTTCCACCAGACGCTCATTGGCCTTGTTCTGATGGACGAGTTGGCGCTCCAGTTCCCAGACCCGCAACCAACTGCCTTTGCCGAGCCAGAGCGGATACTGGATGAGCGCAAGCAGCGCCAGCAGGACAAGGGTGAAGAGTCTCACCGGCGCGGCAGGTCAGAACAGGTTGTAGAAGGCGGTGCGGCCCGGATAGTGGGCAACGTCACCCAGGTCTTCTTCGATGCGCAGCAGCTGGTTGTACTTGGCCGTGCGATCCGAGCGCGACATCGAGCCGGTCTTGATCTGCAGCGCATTGGTCGCGACCGCAATGTCGGCAATCGTGGTGTCTTCGGTCTCACCCGAGCGATGCGAGACCACTGCGGTGTAGTTGTTGCGCTTGGCCAGCTCGATGGCTGCAAAGGTCTCGGTCAGGGTCCCGATCTGATTGATCTTGATCAGGATCGAATTGGCAATGCCGGCCTCGATCCCTTCTCTCAGAATCCGGGTGTTGGTGACGAAGAGATCATCACCGACCAGCTGCACGCGATCGCCCAGGCGATCTGTCAGGGTGCGCCAGCCGTCCCAGTCGTTTTCACCCATGCCGTCTTCAATCGAGATGATCGGGTACTTGTCGCACCAGGTCGCCAGCAGATTGCTGAAATCGACGGCCGACAGTTTCAGGCCCTCGCCTTCCAGGTGGTACAGCCCGTCCTTGTAGAACTCCGAGGCAGCGCAATCCAGACCGATCGCAATCTGGGTTCCTGCGGTGTAGCCCGCCTTGTCGATGGCCTCGAGGATCAGCTGGATGGCCGCCTCATGGTTGGCCACGCTGGGCGCAAATCCGCCCTCGTCACCGACTGCCGTGCTCAGCCCGCGATCATGCAGGATCTTCTTGAGCATCTGGAAGGTTTCAGCCCCGTAGCGGATCGCCTCACGAAAACTCGGCGCACCGATCGGGATGATCATGAACTCCTGCAGGTCGAGGTTGTTGTTGGCATGCGCCCCGCCATTGATGACGTTCATCATCGGGACTGGCAAAGACATCTGGCCCGATCCGCCGAAGTAGCGGTACAGAGGCAGCCCTGATTCTTCGGCCGCCGCCTTGGCGACGGCCATCGAGACCGCCAGCGTGGCATTGGCGCCCAGGCGGGCCTTGTTGTCGGTCCCGTCGAGCTCGATCAGTGTCTTGTCCAGGTAAGCCTGCTCAGAGGCATCCAGACCCATGATCGCCTCGGAGATCTCGGTGTTGATGTTTTCCACCGCCCGCAGCACGCCCTTGCCGCCATAGCGTCTGGCGTCGCCGTCACGCAGCTCGATCGCCTCGCGCGATCCGGTGGATGCGCCCGAAGGCACGGCCGCGCGGCCCATCGTGCCCGATTCGAGCAGGACGTCGCATTCGACGGTGGGATTACCGCGCGAGTCGATGACCTCGCGCCCGATGATGTCGACAATGGTGCTCATGCTGTTCAGACCCCTTCTACAACGATCATGTTGAAATGCGCTGTCGCACCGGCCCGCTTGGCCCGCGCTTCCTTGTACATGGCGGAATCGTAAAACCCGCGTGCCTCATCGAATGAGTTGAAGCGGATGATCACCATTCGCGAGGGCTGCCAGTCTCCCTCCAGGGTTTCATGCCGGCCGCCTCGCACGACGAATTCGCCACCGGCCGCACTCACGGCCGCAGGTGTCAGTGCGGTGTAGGCCTTGTACTGTTCCGGGTCGGCGACCTTGACATCTGCGATCACGTAGGCGCTGGGCATGTGGGGTTCCTCGGCAGGGGGAATCAGGCGATCAGGGAATGCTCTGGGAAACCATGCCGCTTGACCAGCGCGTCGAGTTCGCACAGGGTCGAGAGCAGCTCAGCCATCCGAGGCAGTGGCCAGGCATTCGGCCCATCGGACAGTGCCTTGGACGGGTCGGGGTGGGTCTCCATGAACAGACCGGACACCCCGGCAGCCACCGCAGCCCGGGCCAGCACCGGAACGAACTCGCGCTGACCGCCCGACGAACTGCCCTGGCCGCCAGGCAACTGAACCGAGTGGGTCGCATCAAAGACCACCGGACAGCCGGTCTCGCGCATGATCGCCAGGCCGCGCATGTCGGACACCAGGTTGTTGTAGCCAAACGAGACGCCACGCTCGCAGACCATGATGGAGTTGCCATCATGGCCGGCAGCCACCGCGGCATCTCGGGCTTTCAGGGCGACCTGCTTCATGTCGTGAGGCGCTAGAAACTGCCCCTTCTTGATATTTGCAGGCTTGCCGCTGGCCGCCACCGCATGAATGAAATCGGTCTGTCGGCACAGGAAGGCCGGCGTCTGCAGCACGTCGACGACCGACGCCACCGGACCAATCTGCTCGATCTCATGCACATCGGTGAGGACGGGCACGCCCACCTGCCTGCGCACTTCTTCCAGAATGCGAAGGCCTTCATCCAGACCCGGTCCGCGAAACGACTTGCCCGAGCTGCGATTGGCCTTGTCGAATGAGGACTTGTAGATGAACGGCACGCGCAAGGCACCGGTGATGGCCTTGAGCTGACCGGCTGTTTCGATGGCCAGTTCACGCGATTCGATTGCGCACGGGCCTGCAATCAGGAACAAGGGCCGGTCGAGCCCGACTTCGAATCCGCAAAGCCGCATCGTGAGGTCCTGTCAGGTAGGGCTGCTGAGTGACTCAGACAGCCTTGCGAGAGCCGCGCCGCTCGGCATGAGCCAGCGCAGCTTCGACATACGAACGAAACAGCGGATGGCCGTCGCGCGGTGTCGAGGTGAATTCGGGGTGGAATTGCACGCCGACAAACCAGGGATGAGCCGCCGGCCCTTCCTGCGCCAGTTCGGCAATTTCCGTCAGCCCCTCCGAGGGGGTTCGCGCCGAGACATGCAGGCCACTGGCTTCGAGTTGTGCCACATAGTGGTTGTTGACCTCATAGCGATGCCGATGCCGCTCATTGACCGATTCGCCATAGATGCGACTGGCCAAGGTATGGGGCACCACCGGGCAGCGCTGGGCCCCAAGCCGCATCGTGCCGCCCAGGTCGGAGGCTTCGTCGCGCCGCTCCACGCGGCCTTCCCGATCGAGCCACTCGGTGATCAGACCAACCACTGGATGCGGCGTATCGGGGTCGAACTCGGTGCTGTTGGCACCGGTCAGGCCGCAGACGTCACGGGCATATTCGATCACGGCAAGCTGCATGCCCAGGCAAATGCCGAGGTAGGGCACGCCCCGCTCACGGGCGAATCGAATCGCGGCAATCTTGCCCTCGACGCCCCGACGTCCGAACCCTCCAGGCACCAGAATCGCATCAAAGCCCTCGAGCGGGGCCGTACCATCGCGATCGATCTGCTCGGAATCGATGTAATCAATTTCGACGCGACTCTCGGTATGGATGCCGGCGTGAGTCAGCGCCTCGGTCAATGATTTGTACGACTCGGTCAGCTCGACGTACTTGCCGACCATCGCGATGCGCACGGTCCGCTTCGGGTTCGACTGGCGTTCGACGAGCCGATCCCAGACCTGCAGATCAGCCGGCCTGGCCTGAATACGCAGCACCTCACACAGCAGATCATCCACACCCTGCTCGTGCAGCATGCGCGGAATCTTGTAGATCGAGTCGGCATCCCAGACCGAGATGACCGAATCGATCGGGACGTTCGAGAACAATGAGATCTTGGCGCGCTCGTCATCCGGAATGCGGCGATCGGCGCGGCACAAAAGCAGGTCGGCCTGAATACCGATCTCGCGAAGCTTCTGCACCGAGTGCTGGGTCGGCTTGGTCTTGAGTTCGCCGGCCGAAGCAATGAAGGGCACCAGGGTCAGGTGCACGAAGCAGGCACTGCCACGCCCCAATGCAAGGCTCATCTGCCGTGCGGCTTCCAGAAACGGCAGCGATTCAATGTCGCCGACTGTCCCACCGACTTCGACGATCGCCACCTGCGCCGCCTCTTCGGTTCCGACACCGGCACCCCGCTCGATGAAGGCACGGATCTCGTTGGTGATGTGCGGAATCACCTGAACCGTACGGCCCAGGTACTCGCCGCGCCGCTCCTTGCGGATCACCGAGTCGTAGATCTGTCCGGTGGTGAAATTGTTGTGACGACGCATGCGCGCCGTCACGAAGCGCTCGTAATGGCCCAGATCGAGGTCGGTCTCGGCACCATCTTCGGTGACGAAGACTTCTCCGTGCTGAAACGGGCTCATCGTGCCCGGATCGACGTTGATGTAAGGGTCGAGCTTGAGAAGGGTGACCCGCAGTCCGCGCGACTCGAGCAGCGCGGCCATGGACGCGGCAGCGATCCCTTTCCCAAGGGAAGAGACCACCCCGCCGGTGACGAATACGAATTGGGTCATGGCGGCCAACGGGAAATGCCGAGTATACCAATGCGGGACTTCCGTTCTGCAAGCCAGATCGAAGTGATTGGGATGGTTCGCTATCCGAACTGATCTGCGCGATCATTGCCGCCCATCGCCTACGCCTCCCCCTCTGGTCCAAGATGAACACCCACCCGCTGCGAATTGAACTGCACGACGAGATTCACACACGGCCGCGGACCGACGTGTCTGCACCGCATGCGATCACTCATTTGTCAGTGCTGCGGCCCCGCGCCCAGGCAGGGATCCGCCCCCAGGCCCTGCTCGACTGGTGCGCCCGAAATCACATCGAACCGCCGGCGCCGCAGCAAAGCCACTTTGATGCCGCAATGGGATCGCTGCGGCTGAAATGGGAGCGCCATGGCGAGTTCGACGACTACACCGCGTTTACCCCGCAATGCGATGGCGAGAACCCCTTTGCGGTCACGCCAGCCGATGACCTGCTGCGCGAGGTGGTCAAGGCCGATTCAGGTCAGGTCATTGCAGCGCTGCGACTGGCGGTCGTGTCGGCCGATGATGGAGGCTTTGAATCGGACCGGCCGGCGAGGCTGCTCGGCGGCGGCATCGTCGGTGCAGCCATCTCCGACGGCGACGCCGCCATGTTTTCGAATTTCAGGCTCGACGAAAACGGCTTCGGCACCATTTTGCTCATCGACAAGGCGACCCGACCCTCGCAACTCGGCCGCGCTGTGCAACGGATCATCGAGATCGAGGTCTATCGGATGATGGCGATGCTCGCCTTCCCGGAAGCCCGCGAACTCGGCGCTTCACTGCACCGGATCGAAATCGACCTGGCTGGACTGGTCGCACGGCTGGATACCGCAGGGCCCGAGGAAGAGCCCGCCATCTTGCAGGATGTGACCCGGCTTGCGGCGAGCACCGAACAGATGTCGACCTACAGCGTCTTTCGCTTCGGAGCGGCCCGAGCCTATCGCAGTCTTGTACGCCAGCGCGGTCAGGAGCTTCGACAGACCCGACTGCACCGGCTGCAGATGCCAACCGAGTTTCTTGACCGGCGCTTCGAGCCGGCCATGGCGTATTGCGAAGCGGTCAACCAGCGCCTGGACGCAGTCTCGATGCGTATCGCTCGCGCCAGTGACCTCCTGGGCACGCGGGTCGAGATCGAGCGGGAACGCCAGAACCAGGAGTTGCTCGCTGCCATGAACAGCCGCGCCGAACTGCAACTTCGCCTGCAGGAAACCGTCGAAGGCCTGTCGGTTGCCGCGATTGCTTACTACGCCACCGGCCTGGTGGGCTATGTGCTCAAGGCGGCCGAAAAAGCCGGACTGCCGATCAGCTATGAATTAGGAACCGGCCTGTCCGTCCTGCCGGTCATTCTGGCGGTCTGGTACTTCATGAACCGGGTTCGCAATCGGATCCATCGATCAGCCGGCGAGGCCTGATCTTTCGGCGGACAACGCCGGCTGCTCGAATCCGGATCAGGTCAGACCGAAACCGTCGTCTGCAGTGATGATGGCCCCGTTGATGAAGCGGGAGTGGTCAGATGCCAGCAGCAGCATCAAGCCGTCGAGGTCTTCCGGCAGGCCAAGGCGCCGCCTGGGCATCATTGAAATGAGTTTGCGGCCGGCTTCGGATTCCCAGTGGTGCTCATTGAGTTCCGTGCTGATGTAGCCCGGGCAGATCGCATTCACATTGATGTTGAAGCGCGCCCATTCCAGCGCCATGGCGCGGGTCATGTGCACCACGGCCGCTTTGCTCATGCTGTAGGTGCCGATCTGGGCCAGCACTTTCAGACCCGCCATCGACGCCACATTGATGATTCGCGCAGCCCGGTCCGGTTCGGTTCGGGCGCGTGCAATCATTTTCCGGGCAACCGCCTGGGCCACGAAAAACGCCCCTCGGGTGTTGGTGTCGAAGACGAAATCGAAGTCCTCGGGCGTCACATCGACCAGGCGCTGGGTGGTGCTGACACCCGAATTGTTGACCAGGATGTCGATTGCACCCGCCTCGGATTCGGCCTGGTCGACCCCGGCTGCAATCGAGGCGGCATCGGTGACGTCCATCGCAACGACATGCGCCTGCCCGCCCTCGCCTTCAATCTCAGCGCGCAGTTCCTTGAGCCGTTCAAGCCGTCGGGAGGCCAGAACGACGGTTGCGCCGTTGGCAGCCAGCATTCTTGCAAAGCGCGCGCCCAGGCCACTGGAGGCGCCCGTCACCAGGGCTGTCTTGTCTTTAAGGTCGAAACGCATCGGCTCGGACATATCGCTTACTCCTGATCAGGCGCTGAAAAAGTGGCGCCGATGATCGCACACCGCCCGATGGTGGCGCTCGATGCAATCGGGTGCAGTTTGCGCAGCCGGCCTCGATTGGCGAGAATCGGCGGTTGAATCAGGGATGGAACATGGACATCGAACGCGAATCAATGGAATTTGATGTGCTGGTGGTCGGTGGCGGTCCTGCGGGGCTTGCCGCGGCAATCCGGCTCAAGCAGTTGTGTGCTCAGCACAACCAGGACTTGTCGGTGTGTGTCATCGACAAGGGATCCGAGATCGGCGCACACACGCTGTCAGGTGCCGTCATGGACCCGCGTGCGCTCAACGAACTGATCCCGGACTGGAAGGAACAGGGCGCACCACTCGAAACCGAGGTCAGTGAAGACGAGGTGCTGTTCCTCACCGCGACCAAGGCTCATCGCACGCCGAACTGGGCCCTTCCGGATTGCCTGCGCAACCACGGCAATTACATCGTGAGTCTGGGCAACGTGGTGCGCTGGATGGGCCAGCAGGCCGAAGCACTGGGTGTCGATGTCTATCCGGGCTTTGCGGCAGCCGAGATCCTGTACGACGAAAAGGGCGCCGTGCGAGGGATTGCAACCGGCAACCTGGGCGTCGGACGCGATGGCGAACCGACCGAGAACTTCCAGCCCGGCATGGAACTGCTCGCCAAGTACACGCTCTTTGCCGAAGGCGCTCGCGGCCATCTGGGCAAGCAGTTGATTGCCCGATTCAAGCTGGATGCCGACAGCGACCCTCAGACCTATGGCATCGGCATCAAGGAGCTCTGGGAAGTCGAGCCCTCGAAGCACCGCAAAGGGCTGGTCGTGCACACTGCGGGCTGGCCACTTGAGAACGACACCTACGGCGGCTCGTTTCTGTATCACTTCGGCGAGAACCTGGTCGCGGTCGGCTTTGTCGTCGGCCTGGCCTACCAGAACCCCTGGCTGTCGCCCTTCGAAGAATTCCAGCGCTACAAGACCCATCCGGCCATCCGCGGCACCTTCGAGGGCGGTAAACGGCTGAGTTATGGTGCTCGAGCCATCACGGCGGGCGGCATCATGTCGCTGCCCAAGACGGTCTTTCCAGGCGGCGCACTGATCGGTTGTGATGCGGGCTTTCTGAACGCCTCGCGCATCAAGGGCAGTCATGCTGCGATCAAGACCGGGATGCTGGCCGCACAGGCCGCGTTCGATGCTCTGGGTGCCGGTCGCAGTGGCGATGAACTGAGTGCCTATCCCGAGGCCTTCAAGTCGTCCTGGCTGCATGAAGAACTCTGGCGGGCCCGCAACTTCAAGCAGTGGATGAGCAAGGGGCTGGTGTTCGGCACCGTCATGGTCGGCATCGAGCAGACCGTGCTCGGTGGCAAGATTCCCTGGACCCTGCACCACCAGCATGCCGACCACGAATGTCTCAAACCGGCTTCGTCGTTCAAGCCGATCGACTATCCCAAACCGGACGGTAAGCTGACATTCGATCGGCTCTCGTCGGTGTTCATCTCGAACACCAATCACGAGGAAAATCAACCAATTCACCTCACGCTCAAAGATGCAACCGTGCCGGTGAACATCAACCTGGCGCAATACGCCGGGCCCGAACAGCGATACTGCCCGGCTGGCGTGTACGAATACGTCAAGAACGACGATCAGTCAGACCGGCTGCAGATCAACGCGCAGAACTGCGTGCACTGCAAGACCTGCGACATCAAGGATCCGACCCAGAACATCGTCTGGGTGGTACCCGAAGGGGGCGGCGGCCCCAACTATCCGGGTATGTGATGCCCGACAAGGAGTTCCGCTCATGAGCAAAGTGTTTCAGAGTGCTTCCGCTGCGCTCGCCGACATCGTCAGCGATGGCACGACGCTGGGGGTCGGTGGATTCGGCCTGTGTGGCATCCCGGAAGCCCTGATCGCCGCGGTGCGTGACAGCGGCGTTCGCAACCTCACCTGCATCTCGAACAATGCGGGCGTCGATGGCTTCGGACTGGGACTGCTGCTGGCCACCCGCCAGGTGCGCAAGATGATTGCGAGTTACGTCGGCGAGAACAAGGAGTTCGAGCGCCAGTATCTGGCCGGCGAACTCGAACTCGAGTTCACGCCGCAAGGCACGCTGGCCGAACGCCTGCGCGCAGGTGGGGCGGGCATCCCGGCCTTCTTCACGAAGACCGGCGTGGGCACGATCGTTGCCGAAGGCAAAGACACCCGGGATTTCGATGGCCAGACTTATGTGATGGAGCGAGCCCTGATCCCAGATGTCTCGCTGGTGAAGGCCTGGAAGGCCGATCAGGCGGGCAATCTGGTGTTTCGTCGCACGGCCCGTAACTTCAACCCGAATGTCGCGATGGCCGGAAAGATCACCGTGGCCGAGGTCGAAGAGATTGTCGAGAATGGCGCGATCGACCCCGACGCCATTCACCTGCCAGGCATTTATGTGCACCGCCTGGTGCTCAATGCCACGCCCGAAAAACGCATCGAGCAGCGCACCACGCGTGCGGCTGTCTGAGGAGAAACCCCATGGCCTGGACCCGAGACGAAATGGCAGCGCGGGCGGCGCGCGAATTGCAAGACGGCTTTTATGTGAACCTGGGCATCGGGTTGCCGACCCTGGTGGCCAACCATGTGCCTGCCGGCATGGAAGTCTGGCTGCAGTCCGAAAACGGATTGCTGGGGATCGGTCCTTACCCCACTGAGGATCAGGTGGACCCGGACATGATCAATGCCGGAAAGCAGACGGTCACGCCGCTGCCCGGTTCGGCCATCTTCTCGTCAGCAGACTCCTTCGGCATGATCCGGGCGGGCAAGATCAACCTGGCCATTCTCGGAGCCATGCAGGTCTCGCAGCGCGGCGATCTGGCCAACTGGATGATCCCGGGCAAGATGGTCAAGGGCATGGGCGGTGCCATGGATCTGGTTGCAGGCGTCGGTCGCGTCCTCGTCCTGATGGAGCACACCGCGCGCCGCAAGGATGGTGGCGAAGACCTGAAAATCCTGTCGCAGTGCACGCTGCCACTGACCGGCGTGGGTGTGATTGATCTGATCATCACCGACCTGTGCGTGCTCGAGGTCGGATCGAGCGGGCTGATTCTGCGCGAACTCGCCCCGGGCGTCAGCCTCGATGAGGTGATCAGCCGCACCGGTTGCCCAATCGACACCTCAAGCATCAAGGCGGCCGCCTGAAACACGGCACCCACCCTGGTCTTCACCTGGGTGGGTGTCATGCAGTGACTTGACTGGATGGTCAGTCAGGCGCGTGACGCGCCTGACCTTAGCGGGCCTGGATCAGTACTGACGCGGACGGCGCTGACCGCCCTCGGAATTGCCACCGCCGCCGTAGCCGCCACCGCCGCCCCCACCACCGCCGTAGCCGCCTCCACCGCCACCGCCGTAGCCGCCTCCGCCGCCGCCACCTCCGCCGCCCCGGCGAAAGCCACCACCGCCGCCGCCCTGCTGTTCGCGGGCTTCGTTGACAACCAGAGCACGGCCCTCAAGGGAGCTGCCATTGAGCGTGCGGATCGCGTTCTGCGCTGCGTCGGCAGCCGCCATCGTCACGAAACCAAAGCCACGCGAACGACCGGTCTCACGGTCATTGATGATGCGTGCCTCAATCACGTCGCCATGAACGGCGAACATTTCGGTCAGTTGGGCATCGGTTGCCCGCCAGGGAAGATTGCCGACGTATATCTTGGTACTCATGCATTGACCTCGAAATCAAGGGACTGATTACATTCCGAGGCGAGAGACGAAGACGGGGCCCAAACTTAACCACGAACTGTCGACAGCGATCCGGAACGTGCAATGTCTAGCGCAGCAACGGTGAAAGCAAGGTGACAGACAAACATGCCGGAATCGACTCGGTTCACGGTTTGAAACGAACGGATCCGGCACACGACAGCGCGATGTTCACAGCGCGGCCTTACTGTGCCACAAAGCCCTGAAACAGGCACTTGTCCGTTGGTATGAACCGGCGCTCTCCAACACCGGGCTTGCAAAGACCGAACAACTGTATAAAAATACAGTTATCGCGGTTCTCCGCCCTCGCTTGGCCAGCACCTCATGCGCGACCTCACCGCCCGGCAGCAGGAAATTCTCAGCCTGATCCGCCAGCACATCACCGACACCGGTTTCCCACCCACGCGTGCAGAAATCGCTGCGAAGCTCGGGTTTCGTTCGCCCAACGCAGCAGAGGAACATCTCAAAGCGCTGGCCCGCAAAGGCGTGCTCGAACTCACCTCGGGCGCTTCGCGCGGCATCCGGCTGAAGCCGCTCAGCGGTCTGATCACCGAGATCGAGCGAACCGCCTCCGCTGCAGCATCCTGGGCCTCACTCAGCCTGCCGCTGGTGGGTCGTGTGGCGGCAGGCAGCCCGATCCTGTCTCAGGAGCACATCGAACAGCGCTACACGCTCGACGCAAGCCTGTTCCCGGAAAAGCCTGACTACCTCCTCAAGGTGCGCGGCATGAGCATGCGTGATGCCGGCATCCTGGAGGGCGACCTGCTCGCGGTGCGCCAGTCGGCCGATGCCCGAAGCGGCCAGATCGTGGTTGCGCGGGTCGATGGCGGCGTCACGGTGAAGCGGCTGAGGCAACGCGGTCAGACCATCGAGCTGCTGCCTGAGAACCCTGATTTCCAGCCAATCATCGTTGATGCACACACCAGCGATTTCGCCATTGAAGGCATCGGCGTGGGTCTGGTTCGTACCGGCACCTCGTTGTGAGCTGCCGTCCAAACGCGCCTGCCCGTCACACCACCCATGGCCTCGCTTCCTCTGCGATCATCCCCAACGCCGGCTTCAGCTCACCAGACGGCGGCCTCCCCGACACCACAGATCGCGGGCGTCTGGCGCGCTGATCAACTCGGGCATGGCAGTCCGGCTGGGTTGCCCAGCGGTTTTGCCCAACTCGACGCCCAGTTGCCAGGCGGCGGCTGGCCGATCGGGCTGCCCACCGAGCTGATCGCCCGCGAGCCCGGCGTGGGCGAGTTGCGGCTGCTGGTGCCGGTGCTGCGCCAGCTCACACGAGAGCGCAAGGTCGTTGTCCTGCTGGGGCCACCGCATGTGCCCTATGCGCCGGCTTTTGCCGCATTCGGCATCGACCTCGACTACCTCATCGTCGTGCAGGCTGTTCAGGCCGCCGATCGCCTCTGGGCCGTCGAACAGGTTCTGCGCAGTGCCAGCTTCGGTGCCCTGCTCGCCTGGCTGCCCCAGGGCCGGACCCGTCCAGAGCATTTGCGACGCATGCAACTGGCTGCACAGAGCGCGCGCGGGCCCGTCTTTCTGTTCAGGGATCTGCCGGCCCAGTTCGAGGCCTCACCGGCCCCACTGCGCCTGCTGTTGCTGCCCCGACCACAGCAACAGATTTCCATCCAGATCCTCAAGCGGCGTGGCCCGCTGCTGGCCCGTCCGCTCATTCTTGATCTGCCGCAATCGTCCAACACCCTGCGGCTGGGTCGGGCAACCCGCCCGGGAGTGTCTGCGGTCACAGCACCAACGGATGCGCCGCATCCATTGCATGAGGCCAAAGCGCTGCCCGATCGGTCCGCTGCAGGACGCAGCCGACTGCAAACAGCCCATGCCATGCCCTCCCCAGCTCAACTCGAACCATCGTCCGGGTATCCAGCGACACCCGTCGCTCGGCCTCACTGAACACGGTGAACCAGCATGCTGTGGGTGGCGGTGCACTGTCACCAACTCGAACTCGACGTCGCACTGCGCGCTCAGGACGATCCATCGCCCGTGGCAGTCTGCTCAACACTCCTGGTCCGTCAGGCGAATGAGGCCGCGCAGGCGCTGGGCATTCATTCGGGTCTGCGTCGAGCCACTGCCTTATCCATCGCACCGCAGTTGCGGCTCATCGAACATCGCAGCACCGTCCAACAGGAGGCGCTTGAACAGGTCGCAGGCTGGCTGCTTCAATTCACGCCTGCGGTCAGCCTGCAAGCGCCTGACAGCGTCGTCCTCGACATCCACGCCAGCCTGCGGCTGTTCGGTGGACAAGCCCGTCTGATCGAGCGCGTCCGCGCGGGGCTGCGCGAACTGGGATTCAGCACGCAGCTGGGGGTTGCACCCACCGCTACAGCGGCCTGGCTGCTGGCACGCTGGCGTGACGGACTGTGCATCGAACACGAATCCATGCTGGCGAGTGGTCTGGCAGACCTTCCGATCCATCTGCTGGCGGCAGCCGGTACGCATCAGGAGGCGCTGGCTGCGATCGGCGTGCATCGCTTTGCCGACCTTGCGCGCCTGCCTCGCGCCGGACTGGCTCGCCGCCATGGCACTGCTTTGCTCTTCGAAATCGATACCGCATTGGGTCGGCAGGCCGAGCCGAGGCGGTGGTTTCAGGCACCGGAGCGCTTTGCAGTGCGCCTGGAGTTGCTGGCACAGGTTGAGCGGTCCGAGGCGCTGCTGTTTGCCGCCCAGCGCCTGCTACTGCAACTGTGCGGCTGGCTGGCAGCCCGTCGTGCAGCCACACGCAGCGTCCTGCTCACTGCCGAACACGAGAGCGGCCGACATGCCTGCACACCAACCTGCATCGAGTTGCGCTTGTCGCAACCGAGCCGCGAGCCACAACGTCTGATCACCCTGCTGCGTGAGCAACTGGTCCGCCTCGTTCTGCCGGCACCGGTTCACACCTTGCATCTGGAATGCGATCAGGTGGTCACCCTGCCTGGGCAACACGGCGAACTCTTTCCGACCCACGCCAGCGAGGCCGAGGGCCTGGCCCGACTGATCGAGCGCCTGCAGTCTCGACTCGGACGCGATCAGGTGCAACGCCTGTTGCTGGTCGCCGATCACCGTCCTGAGGCAGCCTACCGTGTCGATCCGATTGACCACCCGGACAGACCCCGCCCCAAGTCTGGGGGCGACACGGCCCAGCCCTCCATCCCGCTGCCTGGCATGCCGCGCCCCCTGTGGCTGCTGCATGAGCCACTCCAACTGGCTGAGCGCCAGCATCGTCCTTGGTGGCGAGGGCCGCTGACGCTTCTGAGCGGCCCTGAACGCATCGAAACCGGATGGTGGGATGCCCACCTGGTGCAGCGTGATTACTTCATTGCCGAAGGAGACTCAGGCTGCGTCTGGATTTATCGTGCACGCACTGTGCAAGGCACGGAAAGCGGCTGGTTCCTGCAGGGCGTCTTCGGATGAGGCGGTGGCCTATTGAAATGACCACCCATTGCGCAGGCTAAACTGCCTCCATGGCACCCAGCTCATCCCTCAAGACCGACTCCCTGCTGCTCGCCCTTGATCAAGGCACGACGTCTTCGCGCGCCATCCTCTTTGATCGACGCGGAAAGCCCGTCGCCACCGCCCAACGCGAATTCACCCAGCACTTCCCTCAACCCGGTTGGGTTGAACACGACGCCAACGAAATCTGGGCCACCCAACGGGCGACCATTTCCGAAGTGCTGGTGCGTGGGCGTACTTCCATCGATCGCATCCACGCAATCGGAATCACCAATCAGCGCGAAACCACCGTTCTATGGGACCGAGCCAGCGGTGAGCCGATTGCACCGGCCATCGTCTGGCAGGATCGGCGTACCGCAGCACGATGCACACAACTGCGTGAGGCAGGCCATGAGTCGCAGATTCGGCAACGCACCGGCCTCGTGCTCGACCCCTACTTTTCGGGCACCAAGCTGGCCTGGCTGCTCGACCACATCCCTGATGCACGGGTTCGCGCAGACCGTGGCGAGCTGGCATTCGGAACCGTCGATACCTGGCTTGCATACAAGCTCTCGAACGGCGCACTGCACATCACCGATCCTTCCAATGCGAGCCGTACGCTGCTCTACGATCTGAACACAGGGGATTGGAGCGATGAGCTGCTGGAGTTGTTTCAAATCCCTCGGGCACTCCTGCCGCGCATCGTCGCCTCCAGCGGCGTGATGGGAAGCATCATGCTCGAAGGCCACGCCGTGCCCCTGGCCGGCATTGCAGGAGACCAGCAATCCGCCCTGTTCGGTCAAGCCTGCTTCACACCCGGTATGGCAAAGAACACCTACGGCACGGGCTGCTTCATGCTCATGAACACCGGGGATCAAGCCCAGGTCTCCCGCAGCGGCCTGTTGAGCACAGCAGCCTGGGCCATCGAACGCCCGAATGGCTTGAAGCGTCAATTCGCGCTGGAAGGCAGCGTGTTCGTGGCTGGGGCATTGGTCCAATGGCTACGAGACGGGCTGCATTTGATCCGCAACGCCCATGAAATCGAAGCCCTGGCGCTGTCCGTAGCCGATACGGCCGGAGTGCATCTGGTCCCAGCCTTTACCGGCTTGGGTGCACCCTGGTGGGACGCAGACGCACGCGGTGCCATGCTCGGTCTGACCCGAGGCACGAACGCCGGCCACATTGCACGGGCTGCGATTGAAGCCATCGCCTTTCAAAGCGCAGACCTGCTCGGCGCAATGCAAGCCGACTCCACTGCCGCACTAACCGAGTTGCGGGTCGATGGCGGCGCATCGTCCAACGATCTGCTGATGCAATTTCAGGCTGATTTGCTCGGCGTGTCCGTGGTGCGCCCGAAAGTCCTCGAAACAACCGCCCTGGGCGCAGCCAGCCTGGCGGGGCTGGCCACAGGCTACTGGGCTGACGAAGCCGAGATCGCCCAGCACTGGGAAATCGACCGCCGATTTGAACCCGCCATGTCCCGCGATGAAGCCGCCGCACGGATGTCCGGATGGCATGCGGCGGTCGCGCGGGTGCGAACCGAACACCATTGAGTACTCGCTCAACGATACCCAGACCGCTCGGACTCGGCGCGGTCGCCATCATGCTGAGCCTGTGCATGATCTGGGGCATGGGGCAGATCGCCATCAAGCTCGGCAACCAAGGGATCTCCCCGATCTGGCAAGCAGGCCTGCGCTCGCTCGGAGCCAGTTGTCTCATTCTGCTGTGGATGCGACTGCGCGGCCTACCCCTGAAAGGTTTGCCCGGGTTGACATTCTGGCGACTGGCACTGGGCCTGACCTTCGCGGGCGAATTCGTTTTCATGTACATCGGGCTTGGCCTGACCACCGCCGCACATGCGACGCTGCTGATCTACAGCGCCCCCTTTGTGGTCGCACTCGGGAGCCACTGGCTGCTCGGCGAACGGCTCAGTCCTGCGCGTTGGGGCGGGCTTTTGCTGGCCTTTCTCGGCTTGGCGCTTGCAATGAGCGGGCAGCCCCCGAAGGGCGCACCACAGGCAACTCTGCTGGGAGACCTGTTTTGCCTGATCGCAGGCATCGGGTGGGCCATCACCACACTGATTGCTCGAGGCACCGGCCTGAAAGCCGAGCGCCCAGAACGCACCCTGCTCGATCAGCTGCTTGTTTCCGCCCCAGTGCTGTTGGGGCTGTCGATTCTGCTTGGCGAGCCAGGCCTGTTTGCGCCGACTCCAATCGTCTGGGCTGCTTTCGCCTACCAGACAGTGCTGGTCGCGACCTTCAGCTACCTGATGTGGTTCGTGATGGTGCAGAAATACTCTGCGGCGAGCATCTCGGCCTTTTCATTCATGACGCCGATCCTCGGTGTCGCCTTCGCCACGCTGTTGCTCGGAGAAAGCGTCACCTGGACCTTGCTCATCGCGCTCGCCTTGATTGCACTCGGATTGAAACTGATCAACAGAACCTGAATCGAGCGCCGAATCCGGCAATCAATCCGCCTCAGACATCGACGAAATTGGGCGCTCGTTTTTGCAAACCCGCACTCACCGCCTCGACCTGATTGGGACGCCCCATCAGCGCAATTTGCTCGGTCGATTCGGCCATCAGGATCGAAGCAATATCCGCGGTGGTCGACATGGCAAACAGACGCTTGGCAGCCCGAATGGCTTGCGGACTTTTGCCTGCGACATCGCGAGCATAGGCGCGCGCCTCGGCCAGGGGATCACTGCAGACCCGAGTTGCGAAACCAAGGGTGAGTGCCTCAGTTCCATCAAACATACGGCCACTGTAGGTGAGGTCCCGGATCACATCGCCTCGTGCCAGTTCACGCATCAAGGCCATCCCGCCCATGTCCGGCACCAGACCCCATTTGATCTCGAGCACCGACAAACGGGTATCCGGTGCAACGAAGCGCATGTCCGCACCCAGCATCAACTGAAACCCGCCGCCGAGCGCCACACCGTGAACCGCCGCGATCACTGGTACAGGAAGCTCCCGCCAGACCATCACTGCATACTGTGCGGCGTTCGAAATACCGTGGGTGCGCGACCCCAGGCGCATCTCATGAGACAGGCCACCCACGTTGTCGGACGGAGCATCCGCCATTTTCTGGAAGCGCCCCATATCGAGCCCGGCACAAAATGCCCTGCCCTCGCCTGACAGCACAACAGCGCGCAGGCCCGGCTCCTTCTGAAGACGCTGGCCGGTCGACACCAGGGCTTCGAACATGGCCGCATCCAATGCGTTCATCTTGTCAGCCCGCACCAGACGCACGTCGGCAACACCTGCCTCAATCGTGACTTCGACCCGCTTTTCCATCATCAAGCCTCCCTAGTTGTGTGCCGCTCCGAACCGAGCGGCCCTGTGTATTCCGGACCATCGCAACAGGGCGTCACGCCCAGCGCCGACAAGACCTCGAGTGCAATCGCCATGCTTGATGTCAGCCCCGGCGATTCAATTCCGAACAGATTCACAAGGGACGGCACACCGTGATCGGCAGGCCCTTGAATCATGAAATCAGCTGCCTTCTCATTCGGGCCACTGAGCTTTGGTCTTACACCGGTATACCCGGGTTGAAGTGCACCCGCCGGCAGATCAGGCCAGTAGCGCCTCACCGCATCCTCAAAACGCTGCTCCAACCCCTGCTCAAACGCGTAGTCGGGCGCGTCCGGCCAGCGGGTAACGTCCGGACCGAACTTGCACTGACCCGCCAGATCGAGCGTGACATGAATCCCCAAACCCGCTTCACTCGGCATCGGATAAACCAGATGTTTGAATGGTGAGCGTCCGCTCAGGGAAAAGTAGTGCCCCTTGGCAAAATAGGCCGGTGGAATATTGAGTGACTTGGGCGCATCAAATCGGTGTGCGAGCGCCTGCGCAGACAGGCCGGCCGAGTTGACCAGCGTGCGGCAATGAAGCGTCATCGGGTCCGCACCACCCGTTCTGAGCTCAAAGCCGGTGTCCAGCACGCGCACCGACTCGACCGGCGTGTGCGTCACCAGGACCGCACCCGCAGCCTCGGCATCGCCCAGAAATGCGGTCATCAGACCATGGCTGTCAATGATGCCGGTGGTGTCAGACCACAGCCCTGCCACCGCGCGGACAGCCGGCTCCAGGCGCGTGACCTCAGCCGCAGTCATTGACTGCAGGCTGACGCCATTGACCGAGGCTTGATGAGCATACTTGGCCAGCGCATCCAGCTCGGATGTTTCGACTGCGACCAGCAGCTTGCCGATCCGATCATGCGCCACCCCGCGCGCCGCACAGTACCGATACAGAAAGCCTTTTCCGGAAACACACAGCCGCGCCTTCAGTGAACCGGTCGGATAGTAGATGCCGGCATGAATCACCTCCGAATTGCGCGAAGACGTCTGAGTACCGAAAGCCTCTGTGGCTTCGAGCACGATGACTTCGTGCCCCGCCATTGCAAGCGCCCGGGCAATGGCCAGTCCGACCACTCCGGCACCCACCACGATGCTCTGTACTGACTCCATCGTCTTGATCGCTGAAAATAGAAAAGGGGTCGATCAGGTCTTGGAGCTGGCCGGAATTCCGTCCGAGGACGATTCGCTGGCGGCGGGATCCGCCTCAGTGCCGCCAGGCGCTGAATCAATCAGCGCCTGATCCGCAGGCTCGTCATCAGTGCCCGACTCACCATTTGCTTTACGAGCCGCTTTCTCCGCCTTCTTGGCTTTCTTGGCGAGTTCGCGTTGACGCTTCTCGAATTGATAGTTGGGTTTGGCCAAGTTGTCGTTTCCTTTCAAACCGGCACATTAACCGATTACAGCTTCCGAGCCTGCCTGCCCGGCGCGCGCGCTGCGTTCCACTGAGCGCACGAGGGTCGCTTCACGGCGGTGCTCGGGCGAATCGGCTGACCGTGCCGAAGCGCTCATGCCGCAATGACCAACTGGGTCTGAGTCACGACCGCACAGAGCTTGCCGGTCTCATTTCGGATCAGTGTCTGCCAGACCATCGTGGTCCGGCCACGATGAAACGCGGTGCATTCAGCCATCACAGTCGTACCGACTGCAGCGCTTGCGAGGAACTTGGTGGACGACTCAATTGTCGTGGTGCGAGCCCCTGCGGGCAGGTTCATCACGGTTGCGACCGCGCCCAGCGTGTCTGCGAACGCCATCACACTTCCACCGTGCAAGATTCCGCCCGCGGTACACAGTTCCGGGCGAACCTTCAGGGTGGCAAGCACGCGTTCAGGTGTGGCCTCGGTGAGCCGAATCCCAAGTAGGCCAGGCAACAAGGGATCAAGCAGCGCCTGAAGGGTTTCGATATCCATCACTTGCCTCGTCAATGTGTTCGCTGAAGTGTCAGTCACACACATCCAAAGCGCAAGTCAGCGAAAGGCTTAGGCCTGAAGGCAGATCAACCCTGAGATTCGCCCGGGATGCGATAAAGTTCCTCAACGAATTCGAACACGAAACAGGAACGGAATCGGGATGTCCTTCGCCTGGCCCAAGATGCTTTGGCTGATGCTGCTTATTCCGGCAATGACGGCGGCTTATTTCTGGCTGCTGCGGCGCCGACGCATCGCCATCAGCTACTCCAGCATTGAGTTGTTGCGTCAGGCTTCAGACCAACAACGTCATTGGCGACGACACGCGCCCGCAGCGATTTGGCTGGTGGCGCTCTCATCCGGATTGCTCGCGCTTGCACGACCGAGCGCCATGGTGACCTTGCCGTCCCAGTTTCAGACGATCGTACTGGCCATCGACGTCTCCCTCAGCATGAGAGCAACCGATGTCCAGCCCGACCGCATCACCGCCGCCCAAGCAGCAGCCAAGGCCTTCGTCGCCAATCATCCGCCTCGCTCTCGCATCGGCATCGTCTCATTCGGTGGCTCAGCTCAGCTTGTCCAACCCCCCACTGACAGCAGCGAGCAACTGCAAGCCGCCATCGATCGATTCCAGTTGCAGCGCGGAACCGCCACAGGCAGTGCACTGCTGGTGGCACTGGCCACGCTGTTTCCAGATGACGGGATCGACATTGAATCAATTATCTTCGGTCGAAATGCTGCAGGCGCCGCAAACCGCTCCACCCCGATCGACCGGCCTGAATCGAGGCGTGCGCCACCTGCACCCGTCAAGCCCGGGTCATACACCTCCGGGGTCATCGTGTTGCTGTCTGACGGCCGGCGCACCACCGGGCCTAACCCGATCGAAATCGCACAGATGGTGGCTGACCGAGGTGTGCGCGTGTTTACCGTCGGCTTTGGTACTGTCGAAGGGACAACCATCGGAGGTGATGGGTGGTCGGCCTATGTACGCCTGGACGAGGAAAGCCTGAAAGCCGTCGCACAGATCACACGCGGCGAGTACTTTCACGCAGCAACCGGGGCAGACTTGACCCGCGTCTATGAGGAACTCAACTCGCGCTTTGTCATGGAGCGTCGCGAAACCGAGTTGACCGGGTTGTTCTCGCTGGCAGCCGCAGTGCTGACCATCATTGCTGCCGCGCTATCGGTGTGGTGGTTCGGACGCTTCAGTCCAATCCTTCAGAGTTCTGCCCGGTAGCGGGCTAGCATCGCGTCCTGAGTCTCGACCGGTGCGTCACCCCCAATCTGATCGTGCAGCATCTGCCCCATCGTTGGCAGACTTGATCGATGCACCTGAGTATCGGCAGACCACAACTTCGATCTCATCAGGGATTTTGCGCAATGCAGGTAGGCCTCATGCACCTGGAGCCGGATCACCAGTTTCGGCATGTTGTCGAGCCCGACAAACCGATTCATCCGGTCGGCAGCGGTGGTCAGACTTGCCGTGCCATTGACCCGCAGCGTCTCATCGACCCCCGGCACCAGAAACAGCAGCCCCAGACGACCGGTCTGCACGATGTTCTGCAGGCTGTCGAGACGGTTGTTTCCGGAGGCATCCGGAATCAGCAGGCATGCGTCATCAAGAACCTGAACGAAGCCGGGTGCACCACCGCGCGGCGACGCATCGGCCAGTCCGTCTTCACCGACCGTCGCCATCACGATGAACGGCGATAACGCGATGAAGCGCCGGCAATGAGGATCGAGTGATGGCAACTGCTTTCGCAATGCGCGCTCCTTCACCGGGGGGTAGAGGGCACGCAGTTGTTCGAGTGTTTCAATCCGATCTGGCATGACAGTCCCGATACAAAGTCCTGCGAGTGGCTGCTTGCGCGACCATCCAATTGCTCAGATCTCGCGTTCTACGTCCGGTGTGATCAATCAGGCCGCCCAACAACCCCGCTGACCGAATCGTGCCACGTTAAGGGCGCACAAACCGCAACTGACAGCGCTTATCGCGGAAGGTGATCCTCTGGCGCCCACCTCACTTGATTTCGATCTCGATGAATCGGAATTCGTAGTCGTTAGCATTGATCACGTTGTGCGCAACACCCGCCATCCGTGCGTAGGACACACCTGCCTGCAAGACAGCGTCGCGGGTGCCGTCGGGTTCAACCAGACGCAAAGTGCCACTCGTCAGCGGCACCACAACGTAATCATGGCCATGCACGTGATGACCGGTCTGGGCCCCGGGGGCAAAGCGCCACTCCGTGACGATCACACGTTCGTTGTCGACCTGCAGGTGGGCGGTGGCTTGCATCGGAAGATCCTTTACATCGAATGAATCGCCGTATATATCACGCACTCGACCCGATCACCGCCCGCCCAGCCTGTGCAACGCACGGCGACCCCGCAGCGGCTTCATGATTGCAATCAACTGTCGACGCTTGTCGAACCGAAGCTGATCATCCTGAATTCGCGCATCCGCCTGATGATGTCTGTCAATCAATTCGGGGATCATCCGAGCACTCGGCTGAAACCCCCTACGATCCCAGGAGTGCAGACATGAGGCCCACCGTTTTACGACTGATGATCGCAGCAGCGCTGGGATGCCTGCCGATTCAGGCCTGGCCTGTCACGCTCGATGAGGTCTTCGCCCAGGTACGAGACTGCAAGTTCGATCACTTCTATTTCGCGCCATGGGATACAACCCAGCCGGTTCATCCGTACTTCGCGCAGCGCAAGCTTGAGCCCTATCGGGAAGAAGAAAGCATCTACTACTTCAAGGTGCAAGACACCCTGTTCGGGCTCCCAGTGGTTGAGCTGTTCGTGCCAGGGACCTGGGACTTGCACGGTGTGGTCCTGGATGTTCCGCTGGCGGTCGCACGAGAGGCTCTGCGCAAGCGCTTCGGTACCGACTTTGCCCCATCGCCGCGATCGCGGATCGGGGAAGTACCCGCCCTGTTGGCCTGGCAACCCAATCCGGGTCGGCAGTCGGTTCTGGTGTGCGAGGAGCGTCCTTATCCGGACAAATAAGCCTGGGTGGCAGGCCACGGCCCGTTGACCTCGATGGCTTCGTCATCCCCCGGCCAAGGCGGTGCAGTGGCCACGATCACCGAGACGGATTGCCCGCTCGCCGCCCTGAACTGAAAGTGCGTACCCAACGGAATGGTCAGACATTGACCCGGCTGCAGCGTCACGACGGCTTCGTGCTCGCCCTGCTTTCGCCAGATCTCGCCCTGCCCGGCCACCACGTACCAGACCTCCTCCACGGTTCGATGAGTCACTGCAGTGCTGACCGCACCGGCGGGCAAATGGCAGTGAACCATGCTAAACCCCGAGTTGCGCAGCAGCAATCGGATATGGCTGCCATCGGGCGCGAGTGCATCGGGCTGAGCAGGCAGCGCTCGGGTCTCGAAGGGGAGCATGTGCGTTCAGCTTAAGTCGTTCGTGCATCTTGAGGTCAATCGCAAGGTGAATGATACTGTTTATTCATACAGTATTTCAAGACAACCTTTGCTGCCCATGATTCCCTCATACGCCGAGTTGCACTGTGTCAGCAACTTCTCTTTCTTGCGGGGTGCATCACACCCGGAAGAACTGGTCGATCGAGCCAGTGCTCAGGGTTACGCTGCGCTTGCCCTGACCGATGAGTGCTCGTTGGCCGGCGTGGTCCGCGCCCACCTGCAGGCCAAGGCGGTCGGCCTGCCTTTGCTGATCGGTGCTGAGTTCGGTCTGCACGGCCTGTTTGGCCATCCCGACAAGCCAGACGGACTCACCCAGTCGACCCGATCCGCCCCGCAGGACGCCCGTGCGCCCCCCGCCCGACTGGTGCTGATCGCGCAGAACCGCGAGGGCTACGGCAACCTGTCGGCACTCATCACGCACACCCGGATGCGTTCTGAGAAAGGACATTACCGCCTGAAGTCTCAGGATCTGGATGCCGGCGTACCGGGATGTCTTGCGGTGTTGATCCCCTGTCCTGCTGTCGCCCTTCATGCCGAGCGCAGCGACTGTGCGGCGGGTACGCCACAGGCACAGCTCTACGAGCAGGGACGCTTCATCCGCGAGCGTTTCGGCAAGCGAGCATGGCTTGCCGCCGAATTACTGGCACGCGGCCATGATTCAGCACTGCTGGCTCGCCTGCGGCACGCCTCGCATGACAGCGGCTTGCCGCTGGTAGCGGCCGGGGACGTGCATTACCACATCCGATCACGTCGCAGCCTGCATGACGTCCTGACTGCCACCCGGCTGGGCAAACCGGTCAAGGATCTGGGATTCAAGCTGCCACCCAATGCAGAGCAGCACCTGAGATCCCGCCTTCGCCTGGCCAGCCTGCATCCGCCTGATCTGCTTGAGCAAACACTTGAGGTTGCCGCGCACTGCAGCTTCTCGCTGGATTCATTGCGCTATGAATATCCTGACGAGATCGTGCCTCATGGCCACAGCCCCGCGAGCTGGCTGCGCCACCTGACTTACGAAGGTGCAAAAAGCCGCTATCCAGAGGGCCTGCCCGATGCGGTGCAAACCCAGATCAACCATGAGCTCGCCCTGATTTCCGAGCTGAACTACGAGCCCTATTTTCTGACGGTCGCCGATATCGTCCATTTCGCGCGCTCGCGCGGCATTCTGTGCCAGGGACGCGGTTCGGCGGCCAACTCGGCCGTGTGCTATTGCACCGGCATCACCGAAGTCGATCCGGCCCGATCCAGCGTGCTCTTCGAGCGCTTCATCAGCCGGGAGCGCAATGAACCGCCCGACATCGATGTCGACTTCGAACATCAACGCCGAGAAGAAGTCATCCAGTACCTCTATGCCAAATACGGTCGAGAGCGCACCGCATTGACCGGTGCCATCAGCACCTATCGACCTCGCTCGGCCTTGCGCGACGTGGGGCGCGCACTGGGCATCGAGGCGCAGCGCATCGACGGACTGACCCGCCAGCAGCAATGGTGGGACGGTCGAGCAATCCAGCCCGAACGCTTCACCGAGGCCGGATTCGACCCAGCCTCGCCGACCGTCATGCACTGGGTGAATCTGACCCGAACACTGATCGGCTTTCCGCGTCATTTGTCGCAGCACAGCGGCGGTTTCGTCATCGCGCGCGATTCCCTGTCCCGCCTGGTGCCGATCGAAAATGCCGCCATGCCCGAGCGCAGCGTTATCCAATGGGACAAGGATGACCTCGATGCCCTGGGCCTGCTCAAGGTCGATGTGCTCGCCCTGGGCATGCTCAGCGCGATCCGGCGCGCACTCGACTTCATCACACTGCGGCGTCATGGCTCGCTTGATGGGCCGCAGCGTTTTCGTCTGCAGGACATTCCAGCCGAAGACCCCGATACCTACGACATGATCAGCGCAGCGGACACCGTCGGGGTCTTTCAAATCGAATCTCGGGCCCAGATGAGCATGCTGCCGCGCCTGCGCCCACACTGCTTCTATGACCTGGTGATCGAAGTTGCAATCGTTCGGCCCGGTCCGATTCAGGGCGGCATGGTGCATCCCTATCTTCGCCGTCGCCAGGGGCTGGAGCCCATCGAATATCCTCGCGAAGAAATCCGCCCGGCACTCGAACGCACCCTGGGTGTGCCGATCTTCCAGGAACAGGTCATGCAGATTGCCATCCTCGCAGCCGGCTTTACCCCGGGCGAGGCTGACCAGCTGCGGCGTGCCATGGCAGCCTGGAAGCGCAAGGGCGGCTTGCACCACTTTCAGCAGAAGGTCATCGACGGCATGCTCTCGCGCGGCTACGACACCGAATTCGCCGAGCGCATCTTCAAACAGATCGAAGGCTTCGGTGAGTACGGTTTCCCCGAAAGCCATGCAGCAAGCTTTGCGTTGCTCGTCTATGTGAGCTGCTGGATCAAACGCCATGAGCCGGCCGCTTTTCTCGCTGCCTTGCTCGATTCACAGCCGATGGGTTTTTACGCACCCGCGCAACTGATTCGAGATGCCCGCGAACATGGCATCTCAGTGCGATCGCCTTGCGTGCTTGAAAGCGACTGGTCCTGCAGGCTAGAAGAAGCGACCGACGTGCCAGCGCAGATCATGGACGGCGTCGATCATCGTCCGCAACCCGCAGTACGCATGGGGCTGAACCGTATTCACGGTCTGTCGCAGGCGGGCGCGCAGGCTCTGGTAGCGCAACGCACCAGACGCATCGCCGCAGGTCGCGCCCCGCTGTTCGACAGTGTCGAGGATCTGGCCCGCAGTGCCGGTCTGCTGCGCCGGGATGTGCAGGCACTGGCACGTGCGGATGCGCTGGCGGCGCTTGCAGGACATCGGATTCAAGCCGCCTGGCAGGCTGCAGCCATCGAACCGATGCCAGCCCTGCTGGCTGATGCACGCTTTGATGAACCTGAGCTTGCGCTGCCACCCATGGCCGAGAGCGAGTCGGTGATTGCCGATTACGCCTCACTGGGCGTCTCGATGGGCCGCCATCCAATCGCCCTGCTTCGCGAGACATTGAATCGGTACCAGGTTCAGCCTGCCTCCATCCTGCGAAGCTACCCTGATGGACGACTGGCGCGTGCAAGTGGTCTGGTCACGCATCGCCAGCGGCCCGGGACTGCCCGTGGCGTGGTCTTCATCACGCTCGAAGACGACACCGGATCAATCAATGTGATCGTCTGGCCCGACCTGCTCGAGCGCTATCGCAAGGACATCCTTGGAGCACGCCTGATGACGGTATTTGGCGTCTGGCAGGCAGACACTGCAACCGGTGGACAAGTGATGCATCTGGTCGCTCGCCGGGTCGTTGATCACACCGCTCTCCTGGGCGAGCTGGTGTCACACAGCCGCGATTTCCGATGAGCTCGACCCATACTGGTCCCAAAGCAAGCGCAATGGTGTGCGGTCACAGCTCTCATGTAGCATCGGCGTGCCATGAGTCGATCAACCAATCAACACCCGCTGGGCAATCACCGCATTCACCGCACTGGCTGGCTGCGCGCAGCGGTCATGGGCGCCAACGATGGCGTCGTCTCCACCGCCAGCCTGCTGCTCGGGGTGGCCGCCTCTGGAGCAGATCGCCACGAAATTCTGGTCGCAGGCGTGGCCGGACTGGTTGCGGGTGCGGTCTCGATGGCGGCAGGCGAATATGTCTCGGTCAGCTCACAGGCCGACACCGAGCGGGCCGAAGTCGAACTGGAACGTTTGCATCTGGCCCACGACGGCGAACTCGAACTCGACGAACTCGCGGCCATTTATCGTGCCCGCGGTCTGGACCCGCACCTGGCCAGCCAGGTCGCCGAGCAACTCATGGCCCACAATGCTCTAGATGCGCATTCGCGCGACGAACTCGGCATCACCGACACCGGTGTGGCACGTCCGGTTCAAGCGGCTCTGACCTCGGCAATCACGTTTGCTGCAGGGGCGGCATTGCCTTTGCTGAGTGTGCTGCCTGCCTCTCAAGCTCAGTTGCCGGCCGTTGTCACGAGCACGTCCCTCTGCGCGCTGGCGGGGTTGGG
This sequence comes from uncultured Burkholderiales bacterium, assembly GCA_903923345.1. Taxonomy (GTDB): domain Bacteria; phylum Pseudomonadota; class Gammaproteobacteria; order Burkholderiales; family Burkholderiaceae_E; genus UBA4615. The sequence continues at coordinate 27,129 of CAIXXI010000418.1, forward strand.
TGCATTGGCAGCGCGTGCGGGCGGAGCCAACCCGGTGCGAGGTGCATTGAGGGTCGTGCTCTGGAGTGCAGCCGCGATGGCCCTGACCTGGGCCATCGGAAAACTGCTGGGCACGACGATCGCCTGAGCGTATCGGCCCGTGCGTGCCTAGCGGGCGATCGCTCGCAACGCGTGCTCCAGATCATCGGTCAAATCCGCCAGGTCTTCGGCACCGACCGCGATCCGGATCAGACCCTCTCCAACACCGGCGGCCCGCCGCGCTTCAGGTCCCACGCGTCCATGTGTGGTACTGGCCGGATGGGTGATGGTGGTCTTCACGTCACCCAGGTTTGCCGTGATCGACATGACCTCGCAGGCATCGATCAACTGCCAGGCCTTCAGGCGCAACGCTTCGCTATATCGGTCTTCATCCGCACGACCCACCTCAAACGAAACGATCGCCCCCCCGGATCGCTGTTGAGTCATCGCCAATTCGTGCTGAGGATGCGATGGCAACCCCGGGTAATACACCTGCATCACCCCAGGCTGGGACTCCAGCCAGGTGGCCAGAGCGAGCGCATTGGCCGACTGACGCTCCATGCGCATCGACAAAGTCTCCATGCCCTTGAGCAGGACCCAGGCATTGAATGCAGACAGTGTCGGGCCGGTCGTGCGCACGAATGGCGCGAGCGTCTCTTCAATGTATTTCGAGTCACCCAGCACCGCGCCACCCAGAACCCGACCCTGCCCGTCAATGTATTTGGTCGCCGAATGCACCACGATATCCGCACCCAATTCCAGCGGACGCTGCAGGGCGGGCGAGCAGAAGCAATTATCAACGGCCAGCCGCACCCCTCGTTCGCGTGCAATGTGTGCGATGGCACGCACATCAGCGAGCTGAGTGAGCGGATTGGATGGCGTCTCAAGATAGAAAAGACGGGTGTTCGGGCGCACTGCAGCCTTCCAGGCTTCGGTGTCGTCGAGCCGCACCTGAGTCACCTCGAGGCCAAACCGCGACAGGATGCCAAAGAGCTGCGTTGTCGCTCCGAACAGCTCATGGGCCACGACAATATGGTCGCCTGCCCGCGTGAGGCTCATCACGGTCGCCATGATTGCGGACATTCCGGAGGCTGTCGCAACACAGGCCTGGGCACCCTCCAAGGCTGCCAATCGATTCTGGAATGCGGTGACCGTGGGATTCCCGGCCCGCGAGTAGATGAACCCGGGCTCATCGCCCGCAAAGCGTGCAGCCGCCTGGGCAGCGTTTTCAAAAACGAAGCTGGAGGTCAGAAACAGGGGCTCGTTGTGCTCCAGGTAGGCAGTCCGTGGAATGCCTTCCCTGATTGCGAGCGTATCGATGCCGGGTGCGCGTCGGTCGGATTTCATGAATGCACTTTATCGGGAAGCGAACTGCAGATTCATCTGCGCCTGGGTAACAGGGTCTTCAAAGGAGCCGTCTTTACCAAGGCGGGCTCGTTCGAGTCGATCAAGATACTCCGGCGTGACATCGCCGGTCAGATACACACCATCGAAACAGGACGACTCAAAACGCTTGAGGTGCGGACCGAGGTCACGTACCGACTGCTGCATGGCCTCAATGTCCTGATAGACCAGCGCATCCGCTCCAATCGACCGACGAATATCGTCATCACTGCGCCCACTGGCAATCAGTTCAGCACGGGTTGGCATGTCGATGCCGTAGACATTCGGATAGCGCACCGGCGGCGCAGCCGAAGCGAAATAAATCTTGTTAGCACCGGCTTCTTTGGCCATTTGGACGATCTCATGCGAGGTGGTGCCCCGCACGATCGAATCATCCACCAGCAGCACATTTTTGCCGCGAAACTCGACGCTCATCGCATTGAGCTTCTGACGAACCGACTTACGCCTGACCGACTGCCCCGGCATGATAAAGGTTCGCCCGACGTACCGGTTCTTGATGAACCCCTCGCGATAATCAAGATTCAGACGATTGGCCAACTGCAATGCAGAGGGTCGCGAGGTATCAGGGATCGGCATGACCACATCGATATCCCCGGCCCAGAGTTCCTTGCGCAGTCGTTCGGCCAGGTATTCGCCCATCTTCAAGCGCGCGTCATAGACCGACACGCCATCGATCACCGAGTCGGGGCGGGCGAAATACACATACTCGAAGATGCACGGATTGAGCGAGGCACCGATCGAGCAGATGCGCGAATGGAACTGCCCATCGAGGTCGATGAACACCGCCTCGCCCGGAGCAATATCGCGCACCAAGCGAAAACCGAGGCCTTCAAGTGCGACCGACTCCGACGCAACCAGATACTCGGTGCCAGCTTCGGTCTCGGCGATGCCGTAGCACAGGGGGCGGATACCCATTGGGTCTCTGAATGCCAGGACGCCATAGCCGGCGATTTCCGCAACGCAAGCGTAGGCGCCTCGGACCCGTCGATGCAGTTCCGCGACGGCGCGAAAAATCGTGTCAGGATCGAGCGACACACCCACTGCAGCCTCTTGCAACTCGTTGGCCAGCACGTTGAGCAGCACTTCAGAGTCGGAATCGGTGTTGACATGCCTGCGGTCGCTGCGAAACATCTCGTCTTTGAGCTGCGCCGAGTTCGTCAGATTGCCGTTGTGTGCCAGGGTCAGACCGAAGGGCGCATTCACATAAAAGGGCTGCGCCTCTTCGTCATTGTTTGCGGATCCCGCAGTCGGATAGCGCACATGGGCGATGCCGGAGCGGCCAGCCAGCCCACGCATGTTGCGGGTGCGAAAGACGTCTCGCACCAGCCCACTTTGCTTGTGCATCGCGAAGGCCTTGCCCGTGCTGGTCGCAATACCGGCCGCATCCTGCCCGCGATGCTGAAGCAGCAGCAGGCCATCGTAGAGAAGCTGGTTGACGGGCGATCGCGAGACCACACCCAGGATGCCGCACATGGACCTACTCCGAAGATTGCACCGACCGAATCCGATCGACGCTCAGGTTTGCTGCACGCCGCTCAGCCGCTCCGGCAGGAATGGCTCAGTCCAGCGCACCATTTCATCAAGCAGCGGCCGGCTCCAGGCCTGCTGCCATCCAGGTTGCTGAGAAAATCCAGTCAGGTGTCCAGCCAGTGCGGCGAGCAACACGATCACCAGGGCCCGAACCACTCCCAGGACAGCGCCGAGCAAACGATCCGCGCCTCCCAGCCCGATTCCAGCGAGAGCCTTGGCGAGCAGCCCACCGAGCATCCGGGCAGCAATAAAGACTCCAATGAACAGACCGATCGCCACCAACGGCGCCGGGATCGACTCGGGAAGAACCGGCAGGATCCATGCCAGCGCAATTGGAACACCCACCAACGCAAGCACCCAGGCTGCCAATGCGAAGACCGTCCGAACCATGCCCCGCACCATGCCAAACCCGATCGACACTGCGGCCACGATCAACACGAACCAGTCCCAACCAGTCAGTCCGAAGCTCATTGCGGCGCAATCAGCGCGGCACTCAAACCGGCTGCCTTCAGTTTTTCCCGGGCCTCTTCTGCTGCCTCACGGGTGGTAAACGGACCCACCCGCACACGAATGCGCTCACCCCGATCCGTCTTGACGGTTTCTGTATAGGCCTTCACGCCCGTCTCACGCACTTTGTCGACTGCAGACGAAGCGCTGGCTTGAGAACTGAATGCGCCGACCTGAACCGCATAGCGTCCGGCAGCCCCTTCCGTGGGCCGAGCACTCGATGCTTTCCCACCGCTGACCTTGCCCGACTCCGCCTTGCCCGACTCCGCCTTGCCCGACTCCGCCTTGCCCGACTCCGCCTTGCCCGACTCCGCCTTACCCGACTCCGCCTTCACGGGTTCGGTCTTGGCCGATTCGCCTTTAGGCTTTCCGCCTGCAGACTTACTCGGTTCGGTCTTGACCTCGGCAGTTTTAGGCGGATCGGTGCGGGGTTCGGCCGGCCGTGGCGCAACAGGCTTGGGCACGACCGGCAACACTTCCGTCGCGGCGGAATCGCTCTTTCGAGATGCGCTCGCAGCATCGGCTTTACGCCCGGAGTCAGCACGAGGGTCAGCGGCACGCGTCTCCGAAGCGCGACTGTCCGCAGCGCGGTTATCCGCAATGCGAGCCTCCGGGCCACGTGTCGCCAGTGGTTTGTCTCGGCCCGGAATCACCACGTTGACCTCGGGCGCCTGACGCGCGGGCTCCGGCTCGAGGAGTATCGGAACCACCGTCGCAGCAGCCAGACACACGGCGACCGCACCAATCAGGCGGTGACGCGCACGCTTCTTTTGTGGGAGCGCCGGATCGACTGCGGCGTCGTCAGACTCGGCCGCTGCGGTGCGGGATCGGGTCGTTTGCGCTTTGGCCATAGAGTTGCGATCCGACTAGGATCCGCGATTCGATCGCGATGCCAGCACATCGGCAACGGTCAGGAAGGATCCGAAGACCACGATCCTATCATTCTCGTCAGCGCGGCTGCGAGCGAGCGCCAGCCCGGAACGAGGAGATTCACTGCATTCGATCGTGCGGATTGCATCCTCGCCGTGTCCGGGTTGAATGCCTGCGGCGCGAAGGCGTTGTGCCACATCCTCGGCTTTGGCTGCCCTGGGACCCTGCAGATCGACGCAAATCCAGTGGTCAACTCGCTTCCGAAGGTGGGCGATCGTCGCATCGATGTCCTTGTCGGCCAGCATGCCAATCACCGCATAGGTCTCAGGAAAGAATCCCATGTTGTCCAGATTGGCGGCCAGGTGAGCCGCTGCATGCGGGTTGTGAGCCACATCCAGCACCACGGTCGGTCGACCCGCCAGCACCTGAAAACGACCCGGCAATTCGACGCTCGCAAAGCCCTGTCGCACAGCCTGCGCGCTCACTGGCAATGTGTTGCGCAAGGACTCGAGCACTGCCAGCACACCGGACGCATTGAGCAATTGATTCGCGCCCCTCAGCGCGGGGTAGGCCAGGCTGTTGCGACGCTGCCCGCGGCCGCCATAACCCCATTGCTGCCGATCACCGGAATAATTGAAATCGCGCCCAAACAGCCAGAGGTCGGCACCAATCGCCTTCGCATGATTCACAAGCGACTCCGGCGGCACCGGGTCGGTACAGATCGCCGGACGGTTGGGCCGAAACACGTGGGCCTTTTCCCATCCAATCTTTTCCCGGGTGTCGCCGAGGTACTCGACATGATCAATGTCAATGCAGGTGACAATCGAGCAATCAGCATCAACCAGATTGACTGCATCCAGGCGTCCGCCCAGCCCAACTTCCAGGACGACCACATCCAGGGGCGCATGCTGGAACAGCCGCAGAATCGCCAGGGTGGTGAATTCGAACCAGGTCAGCGGCGTGTCCTGCAGCGCTGCCTCGATCGCTTCGAATTGCGAAACGAGTTGAGCGTCGCTGACCGGCTCGCCATTGAGCCGCGCACGCTCATTGAAGCGCACCAGATGCGGCGAGGTGTAGCAACCCACCCGGTACCCGCCCGCCAGCAGGATCGACTCGAGCATCGCGCAGGTCGAACCCTTGCCATTCGTACCGGCGACCACAATCGAGGTCACTGGCATGTGCAGATCCAGGCGTTCAGCCACCTGGCGGACCCGCTCAAGGCCCAGCTCGATGGCTTTCGGGTGCAGTCGCTCGATGCGAGCGAGCCAGTCGTCGAGCGAGGCGCTTGTGTTGTCGGCGGTCGAGCTCAGGCCAGCGCCTCCGACGGCTGTCGAAGCAGCAGCGCCAGGAGCTGCGCAATCTCATCGCGCATCTGGCGACGATGCACGATCATGTCGATTGCGCCTTTTTCCAGCAGGAACTCGGCACGCTGGAAGCCCTCAGGCAACACCTCGCGAACCGTCTGTTCAATCACCCGCGGCCCCGCAAACCCGATCAAGGCCCTCGGTTCAGCGATCACCACATCCCCCAGGAAACAGAAGCTTGCCGAGACCCCACCCATGGTCGGATCGGTCAGCACCGAGAGATAGGGCAGACGGGCATCAGCCAACTGGGTCAGCGCTGCCGTGGTCTTGGCCATCTGCATCAAAGACAGCAAGCCTTCCTGCATGCGGGCACCGCCTGAGGCCGCCACCGAGATGAAAGGCACTTTCTGTTCGACTGCAGTCTGTACGCCACGCGCAAACCGCTCACCGACCACCGAGCCCATGGAGCCGCCCATGAATTCGAATTCAAAGGCTGCCACGACGACAGGCAGCGAACGGATCGCGCCACCCATCACGACCAGAGCATCGGTTTCTCCGGTGGCGTCCATCGCTTCCCGCAGACGATCGGGGTACTTGCGGCTGTCCTTGAATTTCAATGCGTCGACCGGCAGCACTTCCTGCCCGATCTCGAATCGGCCTTCGGCGTCGAGCAGGGTCTCAATGCGCTCACGCGCACCGATCCTCATGTGGTGCTCGCACTTGGGACAGACATTCAGTGTGGCTTGCAAGTCGGCGCGATACAGCACCGCATCACAACTCGGGCATTTGACCCAGACGCCCTCGGGAACGGAGCGTCGCCCCTCATCCGTCGAGGCGGCGCGCTTGATTCGCGGGGGAAGCAGTTTTTCAAGCCAACTCATGATTGCATCTCCCTGGCTGCGGGCAATCCCTCATCCATCGCATCACGGATGCCCTTGATGAAAGCGCCCGCTTTCTCGACCGCATGCTGCGGGCCGGCTGCATCGATTTCCTGAATCAGTCTCGTCCCGATCACGACCGCGTCTGCACGTGCGGCAATGGCCCGGGCGGTTTGGCCATCACGAATACCAAAACCCACTCCGACCGGCAAGCCGGTCGCCTCGCGAATGGCAGGCAGCGCGTCGAGCACCTCGTCCACATTGAGGTTACCGGCACCCGTCACGCCCTTGAGCGACACGTAATACACATAACCGCTGGCCAGCTGTCCGACCTGTGCAATGCGCTTCGGCGTTGATGTCGGTGCCAGCAGGAAGATCGGATCAATCTGCTGCGCCCGAACGATCGATACGAACTCGCCGGCTTCCTCGGGAGGCTGATCGACGACCAGTACACCGTCGACGCCCGCGCGGGCAGCCTGCACAGCAAATGACTCGACTCCCATTCGCTCGATCGGGTTCATGTAACCCATCAGCACAACCGGCGTCTGCGCATCGTCACGGCGGAATTCAGCAACCCATTGCAGCACATCGACCAGGCCGACGCCCAGCGCCAGAGCCGACTCGCTGGACCGTTGAATCACCGGACCGTCAGCCATCGGATCTGAAAACGGCACGCCGAGTTCGATCACGTCAGCACCGTTTCGGGCCAGCGCATGCATCAGCGGCACCGCCAGCTCACGGTTCGGATGCCCGGCCGTGAAATACGGGATCAGCGCCTTGCGGCCGGTCTGACGCAATGTATTGAAGGTCGCTTGGATTCGGCTCATGGCGGGCAACTCAGATCTTCAGGCCACCGGCCTGCGCAACCGTGTGCATGTCCTTGTCGCCACGCCCGGAGAGGTTGACCAGGATGATCTTGTCGCGAGGCAGCGTCGGCGCAAGCTGTGCCGCATAGGCCAGCGCGTGGCTGGTCTCGAGTGCGGGGATGATCCCCTCGATGCGGCAGCAGTCATGAAAGGCTGCCAAGGTCTGCGCATCGTTGATCGCAACATAGGACGCACGCCCTGAGTCCTTGAGCCAGGCATGCTCGGGACCGACCCCGGGATAGTCCAGACCCGCAGACACCGAGTGCGTGTCGATGATCTGGCCGTTTTGATCCTGCAGCAGATAGGTACGGTTGCCGTGCAGCACGCCCGGAGTTCCCGCCGACAGGGAGGCAGCATGCCGACCGGAGTCGAGCCCCTCGCCGGCCGCCTCGACACCCACCAGCTTCACGTCCTCATAGGGAATGTAGGGATGGAAGATCCCGATTGCATTCGAGCCCCCGCCCACGCAGGCCAGCACATAATCCGGCTGACGCCCAACGCGCTCGGGCATCTGCCAGAGACATTCCTGACCGACCACGGCGTTGAAGTCCCGAACCATCATCGGGTAAGGATGGGGGCCGGCGACCGTGCCGATGATGTAGAAGGTGTCCTCGACGTTGGTGACCCAATCACGCATTGCTTCGTTGAGCGCGTCCTTCAGGGTCTTGCTGCCCGACTCGACCGGGACCACTTCAGCACCGAGCAAACGCATGCGATAGACGTTTTGCGCCTGACGCTCGACGTCGGTGATGCCCATGTAGACCACACACTTCATGCCAAAGCGGGCAGCGACGGTTGCGGTTGCCACACCGTGCTGGCCCGCGCCGGTCTCGGCGATCACCCGGGGCTTGCCCATGCGTTTGGCCAGCAATGCCTGGCCAATGGTGTTGTTGACCTTGTGCGCGCCGGTGTGGTTGAGGTCTTCACGCTTGAAGTAGATCTGGGCCCCGCCGAGTTGCTGTGACCAGCGCTTGGCATGGTAGATCGGGCTGGGGCGACCGACGAAATGCTTGAGTTCGTCTTTGAATTCAGCGATGAATTCGGGATCGACGCGATACCGTGCATAGGCCTGGCGAAGGTCCTCCAGGGCATGCATCAGGGTCTCTGATACGAAGGTTCCGCCGTAGGGCCCGAAATGGCCCTGAGCATCAGGTAAGTCGTAAGGTTTCATATTAGGCCTGCGTCGGCTGCGATGACGGCGGACACGAACCGCTCCATCTTCGCTGGGTCTTTTTCTCGTGGGTTTACGCCCTGAATGCCGCTTGAAACATCGACTGCAAAGGGCTTGACGTCTACAACAGCCCGACCCACCGTCGTGCTGTCGAGTCCACCGGACAGGATGATCCGCGAAGGCATTGCCGGCGGAATCCAGGACCAGTCGAAGGTCTTACCGCTGCCGCCAAAAGACTCGCTGAACGAATCAAGCAGCACACATTCGGCCTTTTCAAATGAACCGGCCAATGATAACAAATCGGTCTGCTCCCGCATGCGAATCGCCTTCCACCAGGGGCGGCCCGCCCAGCCGGCCAGCTCCATTGACGTCTGCGGCGTTTCGTCGCCATGCAACTGAAGCACATCGAGCCCGACTTCATGCGTCGCGCGGGCGACGGTCTGTGCGGATGCATCGACGAACAAGCCGACGGCTCGAACGAATGAAGGCAGGCGTCGACGCAGGTTTGCGGCGTCCTGCAGGCTGAGGGCGCGCGGGCTTTTCGGATAAAACACGAAGCCGATCGCATCGACACCGAGTGCCACGGCGGTATCCACGTCCTGAGCCCTGACCAGGCCACAGAACTTGATCCGGGTACGCATGAGATCAATCCTCCCTCTTGATGGTCCACTCGCCATCCAGGTCCGTCCCAACGCTCGGCTGAGGGGGGCTGGGTGAAAGAGGGTCGAGGATAGCTGTCGGTACGCCGTGCAGCGCCTCATATCCCACACTCGCAAAATAGAGACCGGCGGCCGAATACGTGGGTGCAGCCAATTCACGGCGGCGGGCCAGCAGCAGTTCAGCCAGCCAGGTGGCCGGCTTGCGACCGATGCCCACCTCGACCAGCGAGCCAACGATGTTGCGAACCATGTGATGCAAAAAGGCGTTCGCCGTGATCGTCAGCTCGATGAAATCGCCCCGCTGATCCAGACCGATCGACTCCACGCAGCGCACCGGACTCGCGGCCTGGCATTGAGACGACCTGAAAGCAGAGAAGTCATGTTCGCCCAGCAGGCTGGCTGCAGCCTCACGCATCGGCCCGATGGCGATCGGTCGAAACGCCCAGCCAGCACGGGTTCGCCACAGTGGGTGCGGCACCGCCGCGCAATAAATCAGATAACGGTAGGTGCGGGATCGGGCGCTGAACCGGGCATGAAAATCGTCCGAGACCGGCACGGCCCATTGCACGGTCACTCGATCCGGCAAGCGGGCGTTCGTGCCGCGGACCCAGGCATTCAGCGGTCGATTGGCGGTGGTGTCAAAGTGAACGACCTGAGCCAGGGCATGCACCCCGGCATCGGTGCGACCGGCACAGACCGTGGCGACCGTGTGACCGGCCAGAGCAGTCAATGAGGCTTCGAGAAGGTCCTGAATCGCCTGACCACCGGGTTGGGTTTGCCAGCCCGGATAGCCACTGCCGTCGTACGCAATCCCAAGCGCAATTCTCAAGCCAGCACCGGATCAGTGGGCCCGATCACCGGCCGCTGCGTCGCGTGACGCAAGCGGCCCCTGTTATCAGGCAATCCTGCTCAGCAGCGTACGGGCCTTTTGCTGCTGTCCGGCGTCGCCGCCGCTGATGACTTCCTGCAGCAGTTCACGCGCACCCTCTTTGTCACCGATCTCGTCATAAGCCAATGCAAGATCCAGCTTGGTCGACATTTCCTGCCAGCGCGGCGTGCTGGTCGCTGCGAATTCGGGCGCATCGTCTGCCACGGCAACCGACTCAAGGTCGAGGTCCAGGTCGTGCAGGCCCAGATCAGATCGCTCAGCCCGAGAGGCAGTTGCAGGTGCGTCCACAATCTCGGCAAGGTCCAGGTCGAAGCCCAGCGAATCCGGCTGCAGCGCGGCATCACTTGACATCGGCGCAGCCAGCGACGGTTCGAAGGCAACAGCCTGCATGGATGCGATGTCGACTGCCTTCTGAGGCTCATCGAGATCCAGATCGAAATCGAGGCTGGGCATGTCGATCGGCTGGGCTGTCCGCTCAGCCACGGGTTCGGGTGCCACGGCTTCGATCGGCTCGGGCTCCACGGCTGCGATCGGCTCTGGCGAGAAGCGCTGCGCGTCGGCATCAAGCGAGGCTTGCGACTCCAGGTCAGGGAAATCGAATTCATCGGGCGAGGCTTCGTTCGCAGTCGGAGCGGCGAGATCCAGGCGGTCCGCCAGCGACGAAACCGCATCGAAAGACGTGCCCGCTGCCGCACCGCCGTAAAGCGGGTTGATCGGGTCGATCGACAGACCCAGCGCTGCGGCCTTGTCCCACTCCTCGCCCTGCCCACCCGTCATCTCGTGCATGTCTGTTGCCAGCGCACCGAATGCCTCGACATCATTGCGCGATGCGTAAATCTGCATCAGCTTGAGACGAATCGGCTGCCTGGTCGGCTGTCTGAGCAGTGCTTCCCGAAGGATGTCCTGCGCCTGCGCCTCACGACCGTAGGCGATATAGACATCCGCCTCGGCAATCGGGTCGACTTCAGTGGCCTGCGGTTCGGCCTGTGTTGCCGTGATCGAGGAGAAGCCACTGTGGTTTGTATCGACGCTCTGGCCGCCTGTCGCGCCGAACAAGGAATTGGATGCAAAGGCGTCAGCAGCGATCAGACTGTCTTCGAACTTCTCGACCTTGCGGCGACGACGCATTGCGTACATCGCATAGCCCAAGCCGAGTGCGGCCACACCACCGATTCCGGGCAGCAGCAGCGGGTTGTCGAGCAGGTCGTCGAGCAGGCTGGCCTCCGCAACCGGTGCGGCAGGTGAGGCAGGTGAGGCAGGTGCAGGAGGTGCAGCGGGTACGGCAGGTGTGGCAGGCGCAGCCTGGCTTGCCTGCGGCGTTTCGGCCGTCTTTTCGGCCGGCACTTCGGCGGCAGCGACCACTGGCGCCTCTGCTTTAGGCTCGGTGGCGGTCGAGGGCTCGGATGCGGGTGCGACCTGCGGCGGCGGCGAAGGAAGCTGAGGTGCCTGAGCCTGAGGTGCGGGGCTGGCCTCTCCAACCGTACCGGCAACCGGCTTTTGCCCGGCTCGGGTTTCTTCGAGCTGCCGCTGGACGTCGGCCATTGCGCGGTTGCGCAGCTCGAGCATCTTCTTCAGGTCATCGACGTTCTTTTCGAGGTCTGCAATTCGGGAGTTGGCTTCCTTCAGGGCTGCGTCCCGAGCGACGGATTGCTCCGCGCCGCTGCCAGCCTGAGAGCCCACTGCCGAGCCATTCGTGCCAGCCAGGCCCGGCTTGGACAGCCGCAGCCGGTCTCCAGACTCGCCAACCGCCCGATCTTCAACTCGCCCGGTCACCGCGCCACTGGCGGTCTGACCTGCCCTGGGCGTATCGACTCGCGTCGCGGCCTCGGCCAGCTTGCGACGATAGGCCGCGAAATCGGTACTCTGAATCCGGACTTCCTGGCTTGCTTCGGCAGCACCGATCGAGGCCATCGACTCAGCGCTGGGGATGCTCAGTTGCGAGCCCTGACGCACCAGGTTCAAATTTCCAAGGAAGGCCGACGGATTGGCCCGATAAATGGCGATCATGCTCTGCTCGAGGCTGACGCCGTCCGGTCTGACATTGGCGGCAATCCGACCCAGCGTGTCACCTTGGCGAACGGTGACCGCACCCGGCGAACCGGCGTCGGATACAAGGGCCTTCGGCGGCGCGGCGGCGGCGGGATCGCGCTCAGGTGCAGCACGCCGACTCGGCGCTGCCGCTCTGGCCGGACGCGCCGCGGGCGACGCAGCCGCCGCCAGCGGCGGCGCTACAACCGGGGCTTGCGCATCGGCGCTTGCACGCGCATCCCGCATCTGCGGCGGATCCAGCAGCACGGTGTATTCGCGAACCAGTTTGCCAGTGGCCCAGTTCAGCTCAAGCAGGAGATCGACAAAAGGCTCGTTGATCGGCTGGTTCGAATTGATCTTGATGAAGGTCCGACCCGCTCTCGGTTCCACCGTGAAGCGCAGCCCACCCAGCGCCGGGTTGTACTCCAGCCCGGCCTGCCGGAAGGCATCAGCCGGAGCCAACCGGGCGGACAAGGACTGCGACTCCTCAGCCGTGAGTGAGGTCACCTCAACCTCACCCCGGAATGGCTGGCCCAGTGCGGATTGAACGGTCAGGCGGCCCAGCCCTGCAGCATCAACCGGCCCCGACGCCGTCGCCAGGGCCATCCAGACGGCCAGCGCAAGCGCCGACGGGATGGAAGGAAGCCCGGCAGGGCGGCTGAAACGGGTCTTACGAAGACTCGAAACCGGTTGATTCACGGCATTCTCCGGTTGATAACTGGCTGTTTATATCGCAACATCAATTACTTAAGCAAACATTCTCAAGAAGAGTGTGTTGTATCGATGATGTGTCAACGCGACAGGATGATTCGCAGAATTCGGCGCAGTGGCTCCGCCGCCCCCCACAAAAGCTGATCGCCCACAGTGAAGGCGCCGATGTACTCCGGCCCCATCGCCAGGCGATGAACACGACCCACAGGCACCTTCAGGGTGCCGGTGACCGCAGCCGGCGACAGCCGCCTTTCGGTGGCCTCACGCTCATTCGGGATCACCTCGACCCAGTCATTGCCGCTTGCCAGAATCGATTCAACCTCTTCGGTCGGGATGGCTGAGCGCAGCTTGATGGTCAGGCCCTGACTGTGACAGCGCATTGCGCCGATTCGAACACACAGCCCGTCGATGGGAATGCTTCCGGGTGAGCGGAACGCCGGTTTGCCGAGGATCTTGTTGCACTCGGCCCCGCCCTTCCACTCTTCCATGCTCTGGCCGTTCTCGACCGGCACATCAATCCAGGGAATCAGGCTGCCCGCCAGAGGCACACCCCTGAAATGC
>CAIXXI010000419.1 GCA_903923345.1 uncultured Burkholderiales bacterium
AGACCCGCTTCGATACCCAGCCGCTGCGCAATCCCGCGCATCAGGTCGCGGGCATGGTTGATGTCGAAACGAGGCTCGCCCTCGGCACGGGCCGGTGCGGATGGGTCGCTGGCCTCACGGTCGAGAACCGCCGGGCTCGACAGCATCGGCTGGCCATCCTTGCGCCAGAACCAGTTCAGCGACCAGCGCGGCAGCTGTTCACCCGGATACCACTTGCCCTGGCCGTAATGCAGCAGGCCGCCCGACCCGTGGGAGGCGGTGAGTCGATCGAGCAGCTCGCCCGCCAGGCGCCGCTTCAAGGGGCCCAGCGCCTCGGTGTTCCATTCAGCACCGTCACGGTCATCCATTGAGACGAAGGTCGGCTCGCCGCCTTGGGTCAGTCGCACGTCGCCATCGGTGAGTTCGAGATCAACCTGCCGACCGAGTGCGTCGATTGCAGTCCATTGCGCCTCGTCATAGGGCTTGGTGACGCGGGGGGCCTCATGCACGCGCGTGACCGACATCGTGTGTTCGAACTCGCAGCCGGCAGCATCAACCAGTCCGCTGACTGGAGCTGCCGATGACGGCTCAGGCGTGGCCGCCAGCGGAATATGGCCTTCACCGGCCAACAGACCGGAGGTCGGATCGAGGCCCACCCAACCTGCGCCGGGCAAAAAGACTTCGCACCAGGCATGCAGGTCGGTGAAATCGCGATCGGCGCCGACCGGGCCGTCGAGCGACTTCACATCCGGCACCAGCTGGATCAGGTATCCCGAGACGAATCGGGCCGCCAGCCCCAGATGCCTGAGCGCCTGCACCAGCAGCCAGGCTGAATCGCGGCAGGAGCCACAGGCCTTCTCCAGGGTCTCCTCGGGCGTTTGCACGCCGGGTTCCATGCGGATGAGATAGGCAACGTCCTGCTGCACACGCCGATTCAGTGCGACCAGAAAATCGATAGTCCGGATCGGTTCACGCGACACCCCGGCCATCCAGGCATCAAAGCGGGGCGTGCCGGGCAGACACACCCGATACGGCGCCAGTTCATGGCGCAGCTCAGGCTCGTAGTCGAATGGACAGGCCTCGGCGTAGGGCTCCAGAAAGAAATCGAATGGGTTGAAGACCGCCATTTCGGCGACCAGGTCGACCTCGATGCGCAAGGTCTGTGTGCGCTCCGGAAAGACCGCCCGCGCAAGCCAGTTCGACTGCGGGTCCTGCTGCCAGTTCAGGAAGTGCCCCGGCGGGTCGATGCGCATCGAATAAGACAGGATGCGGGTGCGCGAATGCGGCGCAGGGCGGAGCCGGACCACCTGCGGACCCAGCGAGACCAGTCGGTCGTAGCGGTAATGCGTCAGATGATTCAGCGCGACATGAATCGACACGGGTGACTCTCCAGAAACAGTGCTGGGGCTGCGGCCTGCAGCCCCTCCTTGCAATCAGCGAGGCCCCAAACTGAATGCAAGGCCTGTGCCACCCGTTTGACCGGCCTCAGGCGTGCTTCGGCGGCAGGCTCTCATCGCGCAATTGGCGGCGCAGGATCTTGCCCACATTGGTCTTGGGCAGTTCGGTTCTGAACTCGATATGCCGTGGCTTCTTGTATCCGGTAAGGAACTCATCGCAGTGGTCGCGCAGGGCCTGCTCGGTGAGGTTCGGGTCTTTCTTCACCACGAACAGCTTGACCGCCTCGCCCGACTTTTCATCGGGCACACCGACCACCGCACACTCGAGCACGCCCGGATGACCGGCCACAACGCCCTCCACCTCGTTCGGATACACATTGAAGCCCGAGACCAGGATCATGTCCTTCTTGCGATCGACGATGCGGGTATAGCCGCTGGCATCCATGATGCCGATATCACCCGTCTTGAAGAAGCGATCCGCGGTCATGACCCGGGCCGTCTCTTCGGGTTGCTGCCAGTAGCCGGCCATCACCTGAGGGCCGCGCACGGCAATTTCGCCGGCCTGCCCCAGGGGCACCGTTCGGCCGTCCTCATCGAGAATCGCAATTTCGGTCGAAGGAAATGGCAGTCCGATCGAGCCAGTGAAGGTGTCGATGTCGGTCGGGTTGGCACTGACGCCCGGTGAGGTTTCAGACAGCCCATAGGCCTCGCAGATCGCGCAGCCAGTGACCTCGAGCCAGACCTTCGCCACCGACTCCTGCACGGCAGTGCCGCCTCCAAGGGACACGCGAAGCCCCGAGAAATCGAGCTTTCGAAATTCGGCATCGTGGGCCAGGCCGTTGAACAGGGTGTTCACCGCCGGAAAGATGTTGACCTTGTAAGGGCGGATCTGTTTGATGAGGGCCGGGAAATCGCGGGGATTGGGCACGAGGATATTCAGGCCGCCCATGCGCATGCCGACCAGACAGCAAGCTGTCAGCGCGAAGATGTGATACAGCGGCAGCGCACAGACCCACACCAGTTGTTCGGGTTGCGGGCCCTTGGCCGGATTTTTCAAGCCGGGCTGAATCCAGGCCTCCGACTGCAGCAGATTGGCGATCACATTGCGATGCAAAAGCGTCGCCCCTTTGGACAGCCCGGTGGTGCCGCCGGTGTACTGCAGGAAGGCCACGTCTTCCGGCCCGACCGTCACAGGCTGCAGCGTCTTGCCGCCGCCCTCGGACAGCGCCTGCCTGAAGGGCACGCTGCCGGGCAGGCTGTATGCCGGCACCATCTTCTTGAGCGTGCGGACCACCAGGTTGACCACCAGGCCCTTCACCAACCCCAGCATGTCACCCATCGATGCGACCACGACATGGCGGATGGATGTGCGTGCAATCACCTGCTGAAGGGTGACCGCAAAGTTCTCGAGAATCACAATCGCTTCGGCACCCGAATCCTTGAGCTGATGTTCGAGTTCGCGCGGGGTATAGAGCGGATTGACATTGACCACGATGCAGCCTGCCCGCAGCACGCCGGCTATGGCGATCGGATACTGCAGCACGTTGGGCATCATGATCGCCACGCGTGCACCCGGCTTGATCCCCCGGCTCTGAAGCCAGGCCGCCAGCGCGCGTGAATGCCCATCGACCTCGCCAAAGGTCATGGTCGTGCCCATGCAGTCGTAGGCCTTGCGATCCCGGTATTTGGCGAAGGCCTCCTCGATCAGTGCAACCAGGGAGGTGTATTGCGTGGTGTCGACTTCGGCCGGCATGCCTGCCGGATAATTTTTCAGCCAGAACCGCTCCATGGGCGTCTCCTTATTGTCATTTGAGGGCGATGCCGTACCGCATCGCAATCAGTCGATGATAGCTGCAATGCCGCATCGATCCGAGCAATGACGCCCTCGGAACGACGCAATCGGATCACGGCCTGTCGGAAAGCACTTTCATCCGCTCCTGACGCGATTGCGGGGGCAATGCGGCCAATTCGCGAACTGCCGAATAGAACGCTGGCATCTGACCACCGGCCTCCTTCAACAGGGCTCGAAACGCCGGCAGCAGGTCGGCGTAGGCACCGACCGCGGCCAGATGGGCATTGGTGAGCGGCTCGTCAAACCACCGGTCATAGCCTGCAAACCCGCTCCATTGCAGCTTGAGCTGTTCATAACCGGCGCGAAGCGATTCGAAGACCGCCTGCTTGCCGCCTCGCTTGGCGGCGTCGTCGATCGGCTGTGCATAGAGGGTTTCGAGCTGGCGCTTGTGATCGAGGAGCAGAGCCGTGAACGCCGCCCTGCGTTCGCGGTGGGCCTGATAACGACGCCGACCCTCATCATCGGCGCGGGTGGCGAACCAGCGGTCCATTCCGACTTCCTCCACGGCACTGGCAAAGGATTCATTGAAGGTCGTGTCGCCCTTCACATACACCACCTGATGCGCCAGCTCGTGAAAAATGAGCCGGGCCACCTCGCCCTCCGGGAATCGGATGAAGGTCGAGAGTAACGGGTCATCAAACCAGCCCAGCGTGGAATAGGCCGGCACACCGCCCACCTGCACATCGAGCCCGGAAGCCCGCAATGTGCCGGCATAGCTGCGCGCCGCATCCAGTGCGTAGTACCCGCGATAGCCGATACATCCGGCAATCGGAAAACACCATTGCCGCAGCTTGACCGAGAGCTCATCGGTTGCGAACACATTCCAGAGCACATAGGGCCGCTTCAGATCGGCATAGGTGGTGAAGCTGCCGTTATCCGGCAAGGCCAGCTCGCGGGACGCGAAAGCCCGCATCTCACGAGACAGTTCCAGGCGCGCGCGCAGGGCTGCATCGGTCGTTGGATCGGCCAGCACGGAATCGATCGGCCGAGCGCGCCGCATCATGTCCAGATGCCCGCTGACCGCCTGCCAGTAAAACCCGCCCGCCTCGGTCAGACTGGAACACCCCGCAAGGCCAATGGCCACTGCAAGACCGGATGCCAGCGCGGCTGCCCGCACGCCCGACCGCGCAGCGGCAATGACCCGGCTCATTGACCCGTGGACTGCGCGCCCGGCTCGATCCAGCGCTCGACCTCGACCAGACAGTCGTAGAAGGTCGGGCCGCGCCCCAGGTCGGTCAGGCCTTGGCCGGTGACCGCGTTCACATTTCGACCGCCCTGCGTGCGCTTGGGCCACCAGATGCCCCAGGCCGCCGCAACCCCCGGTCGCGCCCGATCATCAACCCGGCAGCGGGCCAGGAAGGCACCCCGATCGTTGAAGACCCGCACCATCTCGCCGGCCTGCAAGCCACGTCGGGCCGCATCCTGCGGATTCAGGTCGACGAAGGGTTCGCGCTCGGCAGCACGCAGGCTGTCGATGTTCACGAACGTGGAGTTCATGAAGTGACGCGCCGGCGGCGAGATCATCGCCAGCGGAAACCGGGCAGCCAGTTCAGGGGC
Source organism: uncultured Burkholderiales bacterium (assembly GCA_903923345.1). Classification (GTDB taxonomy): domain Bacteria; phylum Pseudomonadota; class Gammaproteobacteria; order Burkholderiales; family Burkholderiaceae_E; genus UBA4615. The sequence goes on from CAIXXI010000419.1 coordinate 4,786, forward strand.
AGAGGTCGGCGATTCATAGGGGGCGATGTAGTCGGGCAAGGGATCCAGCCCCTGCTGCTGCAAGGCCGGGCTCAGAAACTCGACCTTGCCGGATGCCGTCGGGAAACCGCCGTTGGCATAGGGAGCCTCAGGCATGTTGATCTTGGCATAGCCCACTTCAGTGAGTGCATCGAGTGCCGCACGGGCCGCCTGGACACCCACGCCGCCATGGGCTGCAGCAGCCGTCGCCATCGGGGCCGGCAATCGGGGGTCATCGAGTCGATACGCGCTGGCTGCGATCTGCTCATCGGTTTCCTGCAGACAGGCATCGGTGAATCCCATCGCAGCCGACAGACGCCTGAACACCTCGGAATTCGGCAGGGCCTGGCCCTGCGGCCGAATGGCAGGCGTGTTAACCACCCACCAGCGATGACCATAGGTCTTGTGCAGATCGAAGTGCTCGAGCTGCGTGGTGGCCGGCAACACCCAATCGGCCTGATCGGCGGTGTCGGTCATGAACTGCTCGATGACCACGGTAAACAAGTCGTCGCGCTGAAAACCGGCCAGCACTTCTTCGCTCTGCGGCGCCACCGCCACCGGGTTGGAGTTCCAGACCACGATCGCTTCGATCGGCGGGTCGGCGCGCAGCAAGGCATCGCCGATGGTCGACATGTTGATCATGCGCGGCAGGCGCCCGGGCAGCAGATCGGGGCGCTGAAGGCCCTGGACATCGACACCAAAATGCCCGCTGGCCGAAAGCAGCACGCCACCGGATGCATGGCGCCATGCGCCGATCAGCGCCGGCAGCCCGGCGACCAGGCGCACCGCATTGCCACCGCCGTGGACACGCTGCATGCCGTAGTTCAGGCGGATGGCAGCCGGCGCGATCGTCGCGTAATCATGGGCCAGGCCGATGACCTCGGATTCGGTGATGCCACAGGTGCGCGCCACCCGATCGGGCGTCCAGGCGGTGGCCCGCTGCGCCATCGCTTCAAAACCGAGGGTGTGTTGCGCGATCCAGTCATGATCGAGCCGATCGCTGGCA
>CAIXXI010000420.1 GCA_903923345.1 uncultured Burkholderiales bacterium
GGGCGAACTCAACCTGACGCAGTGTCTGCATGCCGCTTTGGAAATTGCGTGCGGCCAGCATCTTGTCGAACAGCTCGCGCGGCAAGGGCGCCTGAGTGTCGACATGGGCCGTCATGGCCTGGACGATGTTCCACTCCCAGCAGAAGTTCTCCATGAACTGGCTGGGCAATTCGACCGCATCCCATTCAACGCCGGAGATGCCCGCCACCCCGAGCTCATCGACCCGGGTCAGCATGTGATGCAGGCCATGGCCGAATTCGTGAAAGAGGGTGATGACGTCGTCGTGAGACAGCACGGCGGGTTTGTCGCCGATCGGTGCCTGAACGTTGCAGGTGAGGTAAGCCACCGGCGTTTGAAGCGTCTGTGCCTTGAGTTTGCGTCCGCGGGCATCGTCCATCCAGGCGCCGGGGCGTTTGCTGGGGCGCGCGTACAGGTCGAGATAGAACTGACCGATCAGCTCGCCATTTCGCTCGATGCGGTGAAAGCGAACGTCCGGATGCCAGGTCTGGGCGGTCTGCGGCAGGATCGTCACATCAAAGAGCCGCTGGATCAGCCCGAACAGGCCCTCAAGCACGCGTGGCAGCTGGAAATACTGTTTGACCTCGTTGTCCGAGAAGGCATAACGCGCTTCTTTCAGTCGCTCGCTGGCAAAGGCCAAGTCCCAGGCCATCAGTTCATCGAGCCCCAGGGTATCTGCGGCAAAGGCCTTGAGCTCGCTCATGTCGCGCAGTGCTGAGGGCCTGGCCCGCGCGGACAGGTCGCGCAGGAACTCGATGACCTGTGCGGGCGACTGCGCCATCTTCGGGACCAGCGAAACATCGGCAAAGCTGGGGTATCCGAGCAGCGAGGCTTCTTCGCTGCGATGAGCCAGGATCTCGTCGATGATCGCGCTGTTGTCGTGCGAGGCGTCGGCGCCGAGTTCGGAGGCGCGGGTGACATAGGCGCGGTACAGGGTTTCGCGCAGCTGCCGGTCCTGCGCGTACTGCATGACCGGAAAATACGACGGAAACTGCAGCGAGAAGCGCCACCCTTCCTGGCCTGCTGCCTGCGCATCTTGCCGCGCTGCACTGCGGGCATCATCGGGCAGTCCGGCCAGCCGGGATTCATCGGTGATATCCAGCGTGTAAGCCTTGGTAGCATCGAGGACGTTTTCGCCGAATTTCTGGGCCAGCCCTGCCTGCTTTTCCTGCAGTTCGGCATAGCGTTCTCGATGAGGCGAGACGAGTTCTGCGCCACCGAGCCGGAAGTCGCGCAGGGCGTTGTCCACCATGCGCTGGCGGGCCGGGCTCGCGCTGGAAAATTCTGGGGCGCCGCGCAAAGCCTTGTACTTGTCGAAGAGCGCGCCGTTCTGACCCAGCGCAGTCCAGAACTCGGTAATACGAGGCAGGTTCTCGTTGAACACGGCGCGCAACTCGGGTGTGTCGGCCACGCCATTGAGGTGTCCGATCATGCCCCAGGCACGTCCCAGGCGTTCAGTTGCTTCTTCGAGTGGGGTGACGAAGTGGTCCCAGGTCGCCGGTGTCATCGGGCTGGCCGCGAGATCGACGGCCTTTTGGGCTTCGGCCAGCAGCACATCGAGCGCGGGTGTCACCCACGCCGGTTGGAAATCGGCAAAGCGGGGCAGGTCGGTGAAATCGAGCAGGGGATTGTCAAGCGCTGATGGGGTCTGGGTCATAGTTCGATCAGTGTCGGTTCAGGGGATGCCGCCAGGTCGTTCAGCGCGGATCGGCCGCACGCCGCTCCGCGGCCTCGATGGTGTTGACCAGCAGCATGGCTCGGGTCATGGGTCCGACGCCGCCCGGCACCGGTGTGATGGCACCGGCCACCTGCGAGACGCCTTCGAAATCGACATCGCCACACAACCGGCCCTGGGCATTTCGATTCATGCCGACGTCGATGACGGTTGCGCCGGGTTTGACCATCTCGGCGGTGACCAGGCCGACTTTTCCGACCGCTGCCACGATGACATCGGCTCGACGGCAATGCTCGGCGAGGTCGCGCGTACGACTGTGGCAGATGGTGACGGTCGCTCCGGCTGCAAGCAGCATCAGTGCCTGTGGTTTGCCGACGATGTTGCTGCGACCGATGACCACGGCGTGTGCGCCGTCCAGCGCAGTGCCGGCGTGCTCCAGCATCTTCATCACGCCATAGGGTGTGCAGGGTCTGAACAGCGGCTTGCCGGTCATCAGCAGTCCGACATTGCTGATGTGAAACCCATCGGCATCCTTGGCGGGTGCGATGGCTTCGATGACCCGGTGCTCGTCGATGTGCGCCGGCAGCGGCAGTTGCACCAGGATGCCGTGAATGGAAGGGTCGGCGTTGAGCTCGGCAATGCGCGCCAGCAGCACGGCCTCGGTGGTGTCGGCGGGCAGTCGGTCGAGAATCGAGTGGATCCCGACTTCCTGGCAATCCTTGACCTTATTGCGGACGTATACCGCCGATGCCGGGTTGTCGCCCACGAGCACGACCGCAAGACCCGTCTGAACACCTTGAGCGGCGAGTGCGCGAACGCGCACTGCGACCTCATTGCGCACGGTCTGGGCCAGCGCATTACCGTCGATGAGAGTGGCTTTCATGATCGTGCCAGCGTATCACGCAGGGCGCTTGCGTCTTGTCTGGCTTGCGATCATGACAGTAGCTTGATATGATTGTGGGCTTCGTCGGGGGTATAGCTCAGCTGGGAGAGCGCTTGCATGGCATGCAAGAGGTCAGCGGTTCGATCCCGCTTACCTCCACCAACGAAAACGCAGTGGTTCAGCCGGGCGCACTATCCGGCGGATGCGTCGCAGTCCCGTTCGTCTAGAGGCCTAGGACACAACCCTTTCACGGTTGCTACAGGGGTTCGAATCCCCTACGGGACGCCATCTATCTTCCGATTCCACAATAAAATCAGCGGGTTAGGAAAAGCGGTGTGGGTTGCTCCACCCGTTTGTTTCTCCCGATGTCCGAGGGAATCGATTGTCCCGGCCGGGGCATCCAATGCCGCATAGAAACTGACGACGCACCGATTTGTCAGTTTTGGCTGTTCGGTGCGGGTGGAGCGGGTCGTGGTCGAGTCCGATCGATACTGACGAAATTCTTGCCCGACCCCTTTGCGAGTCAGGCCCACCAGTCATGGCTGGATCAGGCTTTTGTGCTGAACGCTGAACGCCAACAGACTTGGTGTGGCGGCGGTCAGCAGCTTGGGCAGATCGCTGACTTAGCAGATCGCTTCTGCGCAGCCCCAAGCCCGGCAAGCACTTCTGGCCTGCAGGGGTGAGTGGCTTGACCTTCACTGCGCGGTCGAACGGCTTGGCGTGATCGATCCTGATGAGCATGTCCATTGGCTGTCTCCTGATGTGTGTGTGAGCCGCCCGGTATTCACACCTGAATCTGACTGCTCGGGAGAAGCTGGTGGATGCGGTGTTCGCAGGTGTGCGATAAGTCACGTCGGTGGGCTTTACGAAGTCACACCGTCCGCCCAACACATCTGCATGTAAATGCCTGATTGGTTGCGACTTTCACGGATTGGCATGCGACCTGCACTGGTGAATGCGTGAGCCGTCTAGCCGAACAGGACCTATTGCGCGGCTCCTTTCACTAACTCTGGAGAGCGCGATGAAAAAGACTATGGCAGCTGCGGGTGTGGTGCTTGGGCTGATGGCAGGTGGGGCGCAGGCAGTGCCTGGCAACTACGAGATCATTCAGACGCAGACATTCAGTGATTCTTTGAGTACCTTTAATCCTGCGGGGGGTACCTATAGTCCCAATACGCCTCGGATAGCGACGGTCAATCCATTCAGCAGTTACAACACTGGATCAGGCACACTGAATTCAGTGACTATTCGCTGGAACACCAATTGGGCATTTTCCGGCACGTCGGGCGCCGGTGGTGGAATCGCCAACTTGAGCGGTGGCGGACAGGCCTATGTCGGCCCGAATGTCTACAATGGTAATGGCGGTGGTAATAGAGCAACCGCGAATCCCGGCACCGCTATCAGTCTCTCGGCAACTTGGGCTGCTAGCAGCCCAGCGGACTATGTCTTCACGCTGCCTTACACAGGCGGCTACAACCCCGCGATAGCCACACTATTCACAGGTTCGAATCCATATACCGTTGCCTTTGGTTCAAGTTCTAGTGGAGCTGGTTCTTGGGCAGACTTTACTTACTCGGGTATCGCATCGGGGCTCGTTACCGCTGATGCTAATGTGACTGTTAAGTACAGCTACTTCGGTGAACAAGTCCCTGCTGCAGCCGTCCCC
>CAIXXI010000421.1 GCA_903923345.1 uncultured Burkholderiales bacterium
AAGGCGCACCGGCACTGCATTGACCCGCCAGATCTGGCGGGCATATTCGGCGATCGTGCGATCGGATGAAAACGGACCTGACCGGGCGACATTGAGAATCGACATGCGGGTCCAGTGGTCCGGGTCGCGAAAGGCGACATCCACCTGCCGGTGGCACTCGATGTACTCATCGAAGTCCTCCAGCAGCATGTAGGGATCATGGTGCATCAGGCCATTGACCAGAGGCCTGAACAGTTCCGAGTCGCCCTGGCTGAAGTGGCCTTCGGCAATCATGTCCAGCACGCCCTTGAGCCGCTCGTTGGTGTGGTAGTGCGCAAGGGGCTGATAGCCCTGCGCACGGATGAGGTCGATCTGCTCGACGGTGCGGCCGAACAGGAAAAAGTTTTCCGCACCGACGGCATCGCGGATCTCGATGTTGGCACCATCCAGCGTGCCGACCGTGAGCGCACCGTTCATGGTGAATTTCATGTTGCCGGTGCCCGAGGCCTCTTTTCCGGCGGTGGAAATCTGCTCCGAGACATCGGCCGCCGGATACACCCGATGGCCACTGCTGACATTAAAGTTCGGCAGAAAGACCACGCGGATCAGCCCCCTCACCTGCGGGTCGTGGTTGACCACCGAGGCCACCGAATTGATCAGCTTGATGATCAGCTTGGCCATCCAGTAGCCGGGCGCTGCCTTGCCACCGAAAATGAAGGTGCGCGGCGCAATGTCCAGCCCGGGCTCATCGAGGATGCGCCGGTACAGGTCGATCACATGCAGCACGCTGAGATGCTGGCGTTTGTACTCATGGATGCGCTTGACCTGAATGTCGAACAGCGAAGCAGGATCGGCTGCGATGCCGGTTCGGCGTCGCAGCAAGGCACTGAGCACCCGCTTGTTCTCGAGCTTGATCTCGCGCCAGGCTTTCTGGAATCCGGCGTCCTGCGCCAGGGGTTCGAGTCCGCGCAGCATGTCCAGGTCACGCAGCCAGCCATCGCCCAGTGCCTCGGTGATCAGCCCGGCCAGGTTGGGGTTGCTCAGTGCGATGAATCGTCTTGGCGTGACGCCATTGGTCTTGTTGCTGAACTTGTTCGGCCACAGCGAATAAAAGTCCCGCAGCACATCTTTTTTCAGCAGTTCGGAGTGCAGCTGCGCCACCCCATTGATGGCATGGCAGCCCACGCAGGCCAGATTGGCCATGCGCACATGACGCTCACCGTACTCATCGATCAGGGACAGGCGGGCGATCAGGGCCGGATCATCCGGAAAGCGCCGCTGGACTTCCTCCAGAAAGCTCGCGTTGATTTCGTAGATGATTTCGAGGTGGCGCGGCAGGATGCGACCCAGAAGGTCAAGTGGCCAGCGTTCCAGGGCTTCCGGCAGCAAGGTGTGGTTGGTATAGGCCAGCGAATTTCGGGTGATGTCCCAGGCGTCCTTCCACTCCATGTCCTGCTCATCGACCAGCAAACGCATGAGCTCGGCCACCGCAATCGCCGGATGGGTGTCATTGAGCTGGATGGCAAATTTCTCGTGAAAGCGCGACAGCGGCAGCTTCTGTGTGCGCATGATGCGCAGCATGTCCTGCAGTGAGCAGGCCACAAAGAAATACTGCTGCTCCAGGCGCAGTTCCTTGCCCTGGATCTGCTCGTCGTTCGGATACAGCACCTTGGTGATGTTCTCGGAGACGATCTTTCGATTGACCGCGCCGTAGTAGTCACCCCGATTGAACTGCTCGAAATCAAATGACTCGGGTGCCTCGGCCCGCCACAGCCGCAAGGTATTGGCGGTGTGCGTGCGATAGCCCAGGATGGGCGTGTCATACGGAATGCCATTGACGATCCTGGCCGGAACCCAACGCACGCGCTCCTTGCCATCTGCGTTCCGATAACGCTCGGTGCTGCCGCCCAGCCTTACCTGGACCGTCCATTCCGGCCGAACGATTTCCCATGGGTTGCCGTGGCGCAGCCATTTGTCGGTCTTCTCGACCTGCCAGCCATCAGCGATTTCCTGATAGAAAATGCCGAACTCGTAACGGATGCCATAGCCCAGTGCCGGCAGCTCAA
>CAIXXI010000422.1 GCA_903923345.1 uncultured Burkholderiales bacterium
CGGGTGTGGCCATTCTGGCCAGCCAGGGCAACAAGCATCAGCAAAATACCTATTACCCTCCAGCCAACAACGGCTACTACCCACCACCGCCGCCGCCGCCTCCGCCGCCTCAGTACGGCAGCGGCTACAACCCGCAGATGATGGGCCCCTCGAACGTCATCCGAAGCGCCTCTGGTCTGTGCATGGACATGCAAGGTGGCCATGTCCGTCCGGGTACGCCGATGAGTCTGTTCGGCTGCCATGGTCGCGGCAATCAGCAGTTCGCACGGTCGCCACGTGGTGAGATCGTCGTGGGTGGTTTGTGCCTCGATGTGGCGGGTCGCAACCTCATGAACGGTGCGCAAATCGTCTCGTTACCGTGCGATGGCTCGCCCACCCAGCAATGGATCATGGGCGGGGCTCAGATTCGCAATATGCGAGGTGGCCTGTGCATGGACGTTGCCAACAACAACAACCAGCAGGGTGCACCGGTCATTGCATGGGGATGCCACGGCGGCCCGAATCAGCGCTGGTTCTGGTGATCAGTGTGAGGACCTACGCCGCGTTTCAGGCATCCAACTTTTTACGGACACCTTCAATGAGCGTCTCCATTTTTGCCAGATCGCTGGCCGCGGTTGCACTGATGCTGGCTGGAACCATGGTCCATGCTCAGGGCATGCCTTCGGTTTCCCGGCAGATTTTCTCCGAGGCCGATACCAATCGGGATGGCTTCGTCAGCCTCGATGAGTTCCACAAGGATGTGGTCAAGAGCTTTAACTCGCTTGACTTCGATGGCGATGGCTTCATCACGCTGTCCGAACTCGAAGGCCTGTCAGGACCTGAACAGGCTAAGGTGCTGCGCAGGCTGATGCGCCGTGTCGACACCGATGGCGACGGAAAGCTCTCGTTTCGCGAAGTCGTGGTCGCCCGCATGAAGTACTTCGACGAGGCCGACACCAATCGGGATGACCAGATTTCGCTCGAGGAAGCGCTGGCATTCGATGCCAATATGGAACAGAAGATGGCGCAGGCGCGTGAGGCGCGCAAGGCGGCCCGGGCTGCGGGCCCAGCCAAAACCCGCTGATTCGGTGTAAAGGAGACTGACCTATGAAAAGACGATCACTGGTTGCGGGTGCAGCCGTACTGGGCGCAGGCGCGTTGTCAGCTGGATGTGCCAGCACGGCTACCTCCATTTCGGGCTCGGCAGCTTCGGCACGCACGCCGTTTTCGATTCCGGTCACCACCGTACCGATCGCCGGCACCGACATGGGATTTCCGGTGCGGCGCATTTATTGCATCGGTCGAAACTACGCGGCCCATGCCCGCGAGATGGGCTCGGACCCGACGCGTGAGCCGCCGTTTTTCTTCCAGAAGCCCAGCGATGCGGTCCAGTTCGTCGCACCCGGCACGCTGACCGAGCATCCGTATCCGCCGCTCACCCGCAACTACCACTACGAGGTCGAGCTGGTTGCAGCGCTGAACAAGGGCGGGCGCAATATTCCGATCGCCAGTGCGCTGGATCATGTCTACGCTTACGCACTGGGTCTGGACATGACCCGACGCGATTTGCAGCGTGCCATGGGCGATGAGAAAAAGCCCTGGGAAATCGGCAAGAGCTTCGACAAATCCGCCCCGATCGGGCCCTTGCATCGGGTCGCTCAAACCGGCCACTTCACCCAGGGTCGCATCTGGCTGAAGGTCAATGGCCAGGTCAAACAGAATGCCGATCTGAAGCAGATGATCTGGAATGTGGCCGAGCAAATCAGCCGTCTTTCAGAGGCCTTCGAGCTGATGCCCGGTGACATCATCTATTCGGGCACGCCCGAGAACGTCGGGCCGGTGGTTCGCGGCGATGTGATCGACTGCCACATTGACGGGCTCCCCGATCTTTCGGTCAAGATCGTCTGACGACCGCGTCTGAAATGACGGGCCTGGCGTGCCAGGCCGAATGGCTCAAGCGTCAGCGCTTGCGTTGACGCTCGACGAAGGCCTGGATGCCGGCTTTCGATTCAGCCGTGGCAGCCACGTTGCAGAAGTTTTCGACCGCCGCCTTCACGCCTTTTCGATAGCCGTCATCGAGTTCGCTCAGGAAGTATTCGCGGGCCATCTTCAGGATGCGGGGCGGCTTGGCAGCCAGCACGGCAGCCAGCGCGCGGGCTTCCTGCAAGGCGGTGCCGTCGTCGACGATGCGTGCTGCCAGGCCGATGTCGAAGGCCTCCTGGGCCGAGAATGATCGCCCGGTAAAGAGCAGATCGAACGCACGGTGCTTGCCGATGATGCGGTGCAGGTGCGTGAAGTGGATCGCCGGGATCACGCCCACGTCGATCTCGGGATAACCCAGGCTCGCACCGCGCTCGACCACGGCCATGTCGCAGGAAATGGCCAATGTCATGCCACCGCCTCGGGCCGTGCCATTGACCGCGGCGATTGAAGGTTTGCCCAGACGGAACTGAAGGTCGGTGAAGCCGGTGTACAGCCGCTCCAGGAGTGCGCGGGTGGTTTCACCATCGCCTTCCGAAAACGCTTTCAAATCGAGCCCTGCACAGAATCGCCCGGGTACGGTGCTGCCCAGAATCACCACTCGAACCGCATCGTCCGCTGCTGCCCGCTCGAAGCAGGCCAGCAACTCATCGAGCCAGGGCACGGTCATCGCATTGACCGGTGGATGGTTCATCAGGATTTCGGCAATGCCGTGTTCGACTCGATAGCTGTGAAATGCGGATGGGTTCGTCATGGTGTGTTTGGATGTGGCGCAGGACAATCTGGGCTGCGGATTTCAAGTGATGGATGTTCTCACGACGGCACGGTGCATCGAATGAGTCGAGTTCAGTTGGTTAGCAGCAGGATTTTGGCCAGTCTTGTCATGGTTGCACTGGTGTCGTGCACGGCGCCGCCGGTGCAACGCGCACCGGTGAGCGTCAAGCTGATTGCCCTGAACGATTACCACGGACACCTCGAATCGCCCGGCGCCTCAGGGCACAGCAGCCAGGATCGGGAGCGATGGGCGGTGGGTGGCGCAGATCAGCTGGCCGGGACGGTCGCGGCGCTCAAAGCTCTTAACCCGAACAATGTGGTGGTTGCAGCAGGTGATCTGATTGGCGCAACGCCGCTGGTGTCCTCTCTCTTTTTCGACGAGCCAGCAGTCGAGACTTTGAACCGGATCGGCCTGGAGTTCTCCTCGGTTGGCAACCATGAGTTCGATAAGGGCTGGGCTGAGTTGCTCCGATTGCAGCGCGGCGGCTGCAGGGCTCCTGCTGCGAACCGACCCGGCGCGGGTTGTCAGGGGGCTCAGGTGGGCACGCCAGTGCCCTTCGAGGGGGCACGGTTTCAGTGGCTGTCGGCCAATGTGCGCAGCATCGAGACCGGCAAGACTTTGTTGCCGGCCTATGGCGTGAAGTCATTCGATGGCGTGCGGGTCGCCTTCATCGGGCTGACCTTGAAGGCAACACCATCGATCGTGACGCCAAGCGCGGTCGCTGGCCTTGAATTTGTCGATGAAGCCGAGTCGGTCAACCAGTGGGTGACACAGATTCGCCGCGAGGGGATCGAGGCAATCGTGGTGCTGATTCATGAAGGCGGCACCCAGAGCGGCGCGGTTCGGGATATCAATGCTTGCGATGGCCAACTCGCCGGATCGCCGATTGCGAACATCGTCTCGAAGCTGGATGCGGCGGTCGACCTGGTAATCAGTGGGCATACCCATGCCGCTTACAACTGCCGCCTGCCGCACGCTGGCGGCCGGCTGATTCCGGTGACCAGTGCCGGTGCCTTCGGCAGGGTGCTCAGCGACATCGATCTGACGCTCGATCCGCGCTCGGCCGACATCACTGGGGTGAGTGTCACCAATCGGTTGGTCGTCCGAGGTGACGCGCATCCGGCACCCGATCCGGAGGTCGGCCGCATCGTTCAGGCCTACCGGCAATTGGCTGGGCGCCTGTCCAATCAGGTGATTGGTTCGATTGCAATGGATCTGCCCAGTGGTGCTGCGGATGCAGCCTGCAACATGCTGGCCGGCAACCTGATCGCCGACGCTCAGCTTGAGGCCACGCGATCGCCTGAGTCGGGCGGGTCGGTGCTTGCGCTCATGAATCGAGGCGGTGTTCGCAGTCCTGGCTTTCTGGTTGCGCAAAGCGCGCAGGAGGGCGATGGCAATGTGACCTATGGCGAGGCCTTCACCGTTCAGCCTTTCGGCAACAACCTGGTGACGCTCACCTTGAGTGCCCAGGATATCAAGGACCTGCTGGAGGAACAGTTCGCCGGATGTCGTGGGCAATCGCCCACGGCCACGCGGATTTTGTTGCCGTCACGGGGCTTTCGATACACCTGGAACGGGGCTGCGGCCTGTGATGCCCGCATCCGGAATGTCTCGCTCGAGACCGCCGCCGGCACCGATTGGCTGGTCGATTCCTCCGGGCGGGTGCTCGAGCCGGCGCGCAGCTACCGGGTCACGGTCAACGACTACCTTGCAGCCGGCGGAGACGGGTTTTCCACCCTGAAACGAGGCCGAGATGTCCTGGGGGGTCCGCTCGATATCGACGCGCTGGTGGCCTACCTGGGACGCCATCAGGCGCCCGATCGCGCCTATCGAGCCGATCCGCGTGATGCGCAACGCATCACGCGCATGGGTGGGCAGGCGTGCCCGCTGGGTGCCCAAGCCAATCCCTGAGCACGCCGTCGCGGCCAGCGGTCCTTCGGGACCGCTGCCACGCCCGCTGCAGCCTAAAAGGCCGCGCGTCAGGCTGCCTTGAGTTGCAGGCGGCGTGAGTGAAGGATGGGTTCGGTGTAGCCCGAGGGCTGCTTCGTGCCCAGCAGCACCAGATCGCAGGCGGCCTTGAAGGCCAGACCGTCGAAGGCTGGTGCCATCGGGAGATAGGCTGCATCTGCCGCGTTTTGCTTGTCGACCACCGCGGCCATGCGCTTCATCACCTCCATCACCCGCGCCTCGTTGACCACCCCATGGCGCAGCCAGTTGGCAATGTGCTGTGAGGAGATGCGGCAGGTGGCGCGGTCTTCCATCAGACCGACATTGTTGATGTCAGGCACTTTGGAGCAGCCCACGCCCTGATCAACCCAGCGCACGACGTAGCCGAGGATGCCCTGAGCATTGTTCTCGAGTTCGGCATTGATGTCGGCATCCGACCACTGGGTGTTTGCCGCCAGCGGAATCGACAGGATGTCGTCGATTTTGGCGCGGCGTCCGCCCCGCGAGATCTCAGCCTGACGGGCCAGCACATCGACCTGATGATAGTGGGTGGCGTGCAGGGTGGCTGCGGTCGGGCTGGGCACCCAGGCGCAAGTGGCACCGGCCTGCGGATGACCGATCTTCTGTTGCAGCATCGCGTTCATGAGGTCCGGCATGGCCCACATGCCCTTGCCGATTTGCGCCCGTCCGGCCAGCCCGCACAGCAGACCGATGTCAACGTTCCAGTTCTCATAGGCACCGATCCAGGCCTGCGCGCGCATCTCCGCCTTGCGCACCATCGGACCGGCTTCCATCGAGGTGTGGATCTCATCGCCGGTGCGATCCAGGAAGCCGGTGTTGATGAAGGCCACCCGATGCCGGGCTGCGCGGATGCATTCCTTGAGGTTGACCGTGGTGCGGCGCTCTTCGTCCATGATGCCGATCTTCACGGTGTTGGCCGGCAGCCCGAGCGACTGCTCGACCTGGGTGAACACCGCATCCGCGAAGGCGACTTCTTCAGGCCCGTGCATCTTGGGCTTGACGATGTAGACCGAACCACGGACCGAATTGCGTATGCCGGATTGCCGGCGCAGGTCGTGCATGGCAATCAGCACGGTGCACATGGCATCGAGCAGGCCTTCGAAGACTTCCTTGCCATTGCGATCGAGGATGGCCGGGTTGGTCATCAGGTGGCCGACATTGCGCACCAGCATCAGGGAGCGGCCCTTGAGGGTGAGCGCAGCGCCGTTCGGTGCGAGGTACTCACGGTCGGCGGCGAGTCGGCGCTGGAACGAACCACCGCCCTTGGCGACCGTCTCGACCAGTGAGCCGTTCATCAAACCGAGCCAGTTGCGATACGCCAGTGCCTTGTCTTCGGCATCGACGGCTGCAACCGAGTCTTCGCAGTCCATGATCGTGGTGATCGCGGCCTCGAGCAGCACATCGGCCACACCGGCCGCGTCGGTCTTGCCGATCGAGTGCTTGCGGTCGATCGAGATTTCGACATGCAGATGGTTGTGCTTCAGCAGCACCGCGCTGGGTGCATCGGCTGCGCCGCGGTAGCCCACCAGGCGGGATGCGTCGGCCAGACCGACTTCGCCGTGTGCGGTCTGAGCCCGAAGCGTGCCCGAGGCGATCCAGTAACGGGTCACTGCGGCATGGCTGGCGCCGGCCAGCGGCGCGACCTGATCAAGGAAGGTCCGGGCCCAGGCGATCACACGCGCGCCACGCGCGTCGTCATAACCTCCAGCCTGCGGGGCATCGCCCATGGCATCCGTGCCATAGAGCGCGTCATACAGGCTGCCCCACCGGGCATTGGCCGCATTGAGTGCATAGCGGGCGTTCATCACCGGCACAACCAGCTGTGCGCCGGGAATCGAAGCGATTTCCGGATCAACATTCGCTGTTTCGACCTGAAAGTCCGGGCCTTCCGGCAGGAGATAGCCGATCTCGCGCAAGAACGCGGTGTACGCGCTTGCATCATGGGGCTGGCCTTTGCGGCCCTGATGCCAGGCATCGATCTGTGCCTGCAGCGCATCGCGCTTGTCCAGCAACGCCTGGTTGCGGGGGCCGAAGTCGTGGATCAGGGTGGACAGACCTTGCCAGAAGGTCTGTGACGTCACGCCTGTGCCGGGCAGGGCCTCGCGTTCGATCATGTCGTAGAGCGGGCGGGCGACTTGCAGGCCAAAGGATTCGATGCGGTCGGTCATGGCAGAGGGGGAGAAAAGGGGAGAACCCGGTATTGTAATTCGCCGGAAGACATATCGGCCTTCGCTATCATCGCCGGGTGAGCCGCCAGCCGTCACTTCCGAATCCATTCGATGCATCCCTCCGGTCCCTGCAGGGGCGCGCTGGGCGTGTGGCCTTGTATACCCGTGGGTCCGGCGCACCGGTCTTGCTGATCCACAGCATCAATGCAGCGGCCTCCGCCTACGAAATGCGGCCGATCTTCGATCGCCTGACCGAGACCCACCGGGTGTTCGCGCTGGATTTGCCGGGATACGGTGCATCTGAACGCTCTGATCGGCCCTACACAGTGGATGTGTTCGTTGCCGCGATCGACGACGCACTCGATGCGATTCAGGCCGAATGCGGCGACCAGCCGGTTGACGTGCTGGCCCTGTCGCTGTCTTGTGAATTTGCGGCCCGATTGGCGACTCGAACGCCGAAGCGGTTTCGCACGCTTGCGCTGATATCCGCCACCGGGCTTGATCGTCGATCGGCCTCGCTCAGGGGCCCGGACGGTTCCAACCGCGAGGTGCCGGGTGTCCACGCGATGACCGCGTTCTCACTCTGGAGCCAGGCCCTGTTCAATGCGCTGGTCAGCCGTTCGAGCATGCGCTACTTCCTGCAGCGCACCTGGGGCTCCAAGGCCATCGATGAAGGTCTGATGGAATACAGCTACCTGGCTGCGCATCAGCCCGGAGCACGGCATGCACCCCTGGCTTTTTTGTCGGGGCGATTGTTCTCGGCTGACATCCGCACCGTGTATGAACGGCTGACCCTGCCGGTGTGGCTTGCGCACGGCGTGCGTGGGGATTTCCAGGACTACAGCGGTGCCGACTGGACCCGCAGCCGCCCTAACTGGTCGATCGAGGTGTTTCAGACCGGCGCCTTGCCGCATTTCGAGCAGCCCGAGCGGTTTGTATCGGCCTGGAGGCGCTTTGCCTCGGATGCCATCGGCCGGCGGGATTGAAACAGGCTGGGCTGCGGCGTCAAGTAAGATCGTATGGATTGACCCGACGACATCTCAGAGGAGGACAACATGGGACACATGATCGAATTCAAGCGGCCTGACGGTGGCCAGACTGGTGGCTACCTGGCCAGCGCCGGCGCCGGCAAGCCCGGCATCGTCGTGATTCAGGAATGGTGGGGCCTCAATGACCAGATCTGCGGCGTGGCTGACCGGTTCGCGCGCGCGGGTTACAACGCCCTTGCACCGGATCTCTACAAAGGCCGTGTGACCCAGAAGCCCGACGAGGCCAATCACCTCATGACCGGCCTGGATTTTCCGGGTGCGACGCATCAGGACATTCGCGGCGCGGTGATGCACCTGGCGTCACTGGGTGGCAAGGTGGGGGTGATGGGCTTTTGCATGGGCGGCGCCCTGACGGTCGCCAGTGCGGTGCACGTGCCCGAGGCCAGCGCAGCGGTGTGCTTCTACGGCATTCCGCCTGCTGATTTCGCTGATCCGGCGAAAATCACCATTCCCTTCCAGGGCCATTTCGCGAACCGCGACGACTGGTGCACGCCGGTTGCCGCCGACGGGCTTGAAAAGGCGATGAAGGCAGCGGGACAGGCGCCCCAGATTCATCGTTATGAAGCCGATCACGGCTTCTTCAACGAGCGGCGCGGGGAGGTCTACGACGCAGCCTGTGCGCAGCAAGCCTGGGACCGCATGACCGAGTTTCTGGCCAAAGCACTGGCAGCCTGACATGAGCCTGGCCTTCGAATCAGTTGATTTGCCGCCTGCCGCAGCCGAACTGCGTCAGCGGGTTCGGGCGTTTCTGCGCGAGCAGCGTGCAGCCGGGGCATACGTTCCGAGCTGTTCCGGATGGACGCTGTTTGATCGCAATTTCACCCGCGCGTGCGGGCAGGCCGGCTTCATCGGGCTGACCTGGCCCAAGCGATGGGGCGGCCAGGAGCGCTCGACCCTTGAGCGCTATGTGGTCGTCGAGGAATTGCTCGCTGCGGGTGCGCCGGTGGGCGGGCACTGGATTGCGGATCGCCAAAGCGGTCCGCAAATTCTGCGTCATGGCAGCCAGCAGCTGCAGGAACTCGTACTGCCCGGCATCGTCAAGGGCGAGGTGACCTGTGCGATCGGCATGAGCGAGCCGAGTTCCGGCTCCGATCTGGCGAGCGTTCGATCGCGTGGTGAGAAGGTCGATGGTGGCTGGCGTCTGCAGGGTCGCAAGATCTGGACGACCGGTGGCCATCATGCTGATTACATGATCGGACTGTTTAGAACCGATCCGCCGGATACGTCCAAACGCCATGCCGGCCTCACACAATTTGCAATCGATCTGCGCAGCCAGGGC
>CAIXXI010000423.1 GCA_903923345.1 uncultured Burkholderiales bacterium
CCACGTCCGGGTGGTCGACCAGGGTCAGGATGTGTTGACTGTACGTCGATCATTCCATGAGGCGCAGCAACCGTACGCCGATCGGGCGATTGAGGTTCGCCGCGTCAAGGCCAATATGCCGTTCGAAGGCCGCACTTGTCGGGGCGGGTTTGCGCTCGTCTGTGAGGAGGCTTATGACCGTCAAGAATACTTTCGCGGGTCAGATAGGGGGCACTCACCGTGCAGCCATTCGGTCATGAGCTGACCCGCAGTCAAGAGAAAAGCTCAGGGCTTGTTGACGACGATGTAGGTGACGTTGCTGCCCTGATACTGCGGCTGATAGTAGGTTCCGCCGCAATTCTGGTAAGCAAAGCCGTTGGCATAGACCGTGGTGCACGACGGCGGCAGGCTTTTGACCACGGATCCGACCACAGCGGCGGTGACGACAGTGGCCGCCACAACACCCGCCACACTCGGACCGTTGTTATAGCCGGGTCCGTAATAACCGCCGTTGACATTGACATTGACGTTGCGGTTGACGTTGACGTTAGTGTTCTGGTTGACGTTAACGTTGCGATTGACGTTGGTGTTCTGGTTGACGTTGACGTTGCGATTGACGCTCGCGTTCTGGTTGACGTTGCGATTGACGTTGGCGGCCAGAATCGGGTCAGCCGCGAGGCACATCACCGCCATGCCGAGCAAGGGCAGGGCGATGCGCCGCATTGAATCGACGAAGGCTGTTTGAGTCGTCATTTAGATTCCTTTGTACCAGTGGTTGCCTTCGATTGCCGGACCGCTTTCTTTTCGGCTATCGCTATCCGGTTTGCGCCCTCAGGTGGCACGAAGGTGAACATTGCCGGATCGATCTTCGGCGACAGGTCCCAGGTAAGAATCTCGCTGTGTTGCGGCTGGCTGACCTGAGAAAGGGTGGTGATCAGGATCTTTCGGGGCAGGGGACGCTCGCCTTTTTCGATCCAGATCTGCCAGTCGACGCCGTCCTGATGGAACCCGAGATGGTCGCAGTCGACACCGGCAACGCGACCGGTACCGATCATGACGCCGGCCTTCACGTCCTTGAGCAGATCGCCGCGAGCAGCCATCAGCACCACACCGCCCAGCGGGAAGTTGACGTCGTACTTCTCTGTGACGAGATCAAGGGTCGATCCGATGGTTGCCGGCGCCACGAGTCCTGCATAAGCCTTCTTGGCCTCGACCCACACCGTCAGCAACTTGCCGTTGTAGAAAAAGCGGCTCTCGTCGCGATCGTCGCGGCGCGAGACGACGTGAACGCCGTCCGGGTCGCGGTAGGTCAGGTCGATCGTGCCGCCGAATTGCAGCTTCGGTCCGCTCGGCAGCACCTCATCAGTGGTGGTGTCGGCATGGATCGAGAATGTCTTCAGGGTTCTGAGGTAGTCGCCCATTCGATTGATGGCGGCGACTGCAGCCGGATCGATTGGTGCAGCCTGGGTCACTGCCGTCGCGGGTATGGCTTTAGCGGCTTGCTGGGCCATCGACGGCGATGCCGAGAGCATCAATGCAACGCCGAGTGCGCCGACCGCAACAGCCGGTTTGAGGTTTCGAATCACGTTTGCTCCAGTGGCGCAGTGAGATTGAGGCGCACCTTAGCATCACGACTGAGTCAAGGCGAAGTCGGGTTTCTGATTCCTGAATGTCGGCGGCGTGACCCTCGGCGACGGCTCAAAGGCCCGTCTGGTCGTCGAATACCTCGATGACCGCTGGGAATTGGATCAGAGGCGCTGCGTGCTCGCTATCCCCGTCTGATCACCTGCGACATCAGCGGCTATGGCGAGTCCGGCCCACTGTACAAAATGAAGGCCTATGACCTGCTGGTGCAGGCGGAAAGCGGTCTGGTGGCGGTCAGTGGGGCGCCGGGCGAAGGGGTTGAATCACTTGGCCGAATCGGCGTGTCGGTGTGCGACATCAGTGCGGGCATGAATGCGCTGATCGGCATCCAGCAGGCCTTGCTGCAGCGTGCGTGCACCGGTTGTGGCTCCGGCGTGCAGGTCTCGCTATTCGACTCTGCCGCCGAACTCATGAGCGTTCCCTACCTGCAGACCCGCTACGGTGGCAAGGCGCCGCAGCGCGTGGGCCTGAAGCATCCCACCATTGCGCCCTATGGCGCCTACACCTGCGCCGACGGCCGGGACATTGTCATCTCCATTCAAAACGAGCGCGAATGGGCCGATTTTTGCCGCGACGTGCTACGCGAACCCGATCTGCCGCAGGATCCCCGTGCAGCCAACAATGCGGCGCGCGTTGCCAACCGACCCTGGCTCGAGGGCAAGGTGGCTGCCGTGTTTGCCAGCCTTTCAAGTGCCGACCTGATCGATCGCCTGACTGCTGCGCAGACGGCTTACGGCAACGTCAATGGCGTACACGACCTGATCGCCCACCCCCAGTTTCGAACGCGCCGCATGCCAGTCGATCAGAAGTCCGTCGAGGTGCCTGCATTGCCCTGGATCACCGAGTGGGATGCCGCCGAGTTCCGCCCGGCGCCCGGCGTCGACCAGCATGGGGCCGCCTTGCGTGAGGAATTTTCCCAGCCTGCCACATAATCGTTGGTCGCTGAATCGGCCGCTCGCCCAGCGAGGCACCTGGCCATCCATGCATGATCCCGATCGCTGCATCGCCTGGTGCTGCGATCTCGTTCGTATTCGGTTTAAAGGATTCCGACATGAACCAGGATGTGATTCATCCGATCACCACAGAAGTCTTGCAGCGCCTGGCCCACACACCCGATTCGCGCATGCGCGAATTGATGACCGGCCTGGTGCGGCACCTGCATGCGTTTGCCTGTGAGACCCGACTGACCGATGCTGAGTGGCTCGAGGCGATCCAGTTTCTGACGGCGGTCGGCCAGAAGTGCAGCGATCAGCGTCAGGAGTTCATCTTGCTGTCAGATGTACTTGGGCTGTCAATGGTCGTCACCGACATGAACCATCCCACGGCTGAAGGCTGTACCGAGTCCACCGTGTTCGGCCCCTTTCACGTTGAGGGTGCGCCACGCTTCAAGGCTGGCGACGATATTGCCCTGGGTGCCAGCGGAGAGCCATGCTGGGTGCAGGGCAGGGTACTGGGTCAGGACGGGGAGGCCATTCCCCATGCAAGCGTCGATGTCTGGCAGGCGGATGCCGAGGGCTTCTATGATGTGCAGCGCGCCGATCTGCAGCACCTTCAGGCGCGTGGTGTGTTGGAGACTGATGCGCAGGGTCGATTCAGTTTCCGCAGCATCGTGCCCGAAGCCTATCCAGTGCCTACCGATGGGCCGGTGGGCGGTCTGCTTGCGGCTACGAAGCGGCATCCCTGGCGCCCCGCGCACCTGCACTTCATGATCTCGGCCCCGGGCTATCGCAAGCTGATCACCCATGTGTTTCGGCGCGGCGGGGAGTACCTCGACTCCGATGTGGTGTTCGGGGTGCGTGACTCGCTCATTGGCGACTGGGTCCATCAGGCACCCGGCAATGCCCCTGACGGGAGTCGCTTTGAGACCCCCTGGTGGCTGCTCGAATTCGATTTTGTGCTTAATGTTGAGAGATGAGAATTCTCAAATGACGCCATGAAAGTCTCTTTGCAACAGGCCTTGAATCGTTTACCGGGCGAGGCCACTGACACGTATCCCGACGGGGCTCCGTTCATCACCATGATGACGGGCGCTTCAATGACTGTTGAGGTGTTCGCGCCCCGCGATCAGGATCGACAACTCACGCACACACAAGATGAGTTGTACTTTATTCAGCGCGGCACCGCGCGTCTGGTGATCGGCTCACTGCGCTATGACTGCGCAAGTGGCGATGCATTCTTTGTGGCGGCGGGTGTCGAGCATCGATTTGAAGACTTCAGCGACGACTTCGTGACATGGGTTGTCTTGTGCGGCACTGACGGCTGCGAGCGCTGAGGGCAATGTCAATTCAGCCGTTCGGATTTTCGGGGGGATTACCATGGGCGACGGTATCCCACGCGTGACGAAGTTCGGGCCGATGTGTTCGATGACATTGAGACCTTCTACAACCGGAGTCGTCGCCACTCCGCATTGCTCGGTAAGGCCCCAGCATCAGCATTCAAGGCCTGGGTTCTCAAGCAGCAGGGAAAAATGGCGACTTAACCGCGCAGCGTCGGCAGCGCGAGCCTGGTATCGGGCACGATCGAAATCACGCACGACAACCGCATTGATCGGGCCATCTTGCGCTTCGATTTTGGCGATCGCCTGATCACAAAGTTCAAGGGCGCTAGCCTATCGGGAGGCCAACCGGGCGATCAAAAAGTGTGCGAATTCAACTGGCAAAGAGTCCACTCCGATACGCGACCGAATGGTATTCACATCACTGTTGTGTCTCCTTCAACCTCGAAAATCGCATCGCAAATCACGGCGACCTGTTTGGGCAGTGAACCCATCCCGGGTGCAGAGCGTGCGCCGCGCCCTGCCTCACCAAAGACCTCGACCATTAGGTCCGAGAACCCATCGATAACCTTTGCCTGCTCTTCAAAATCAGGCGCCGCGTTGACCATGCCAGTGACCCGTACCAGTCGACGCACGCGATCAAGGCTGCCGAGTTCCTTGCGCACGCCCGCGAGCATTCCTAAGCCCACTAGCCGTGCTGCCTCATAGCCTTGCTCAAGGCTCAGGTCAATTCCAAGCTTGCCCCGGACGCTACTGCCGTCTGCGCGTCTGGGGCCGTTGCCCGACATGAAGAGCAGCGAACCCACCTGAATGCCGCCGACATAGTTGGCGATTCGAGGGGGCTCCGCCGGCAAAATGATTCCAAGGCTGATGAGTTTGCTTTCGGCGGACATTTACTTTTCTCCATGGAAAGGCAATGAAAGGTGCGAGGTTAGCACTTGAGTCATGCGCACCCCGTGTGAGTCAAAGCAAAGCCGTGTCCTTCAACCGTTGCTCAGTGAGCGGCAGATCGCGCACTCGAAGCCCAGTAGCGTCGGCCAGTGCATTGGCGATCGCTGCGGCGGTCGGGCCGGCGGCGCACTCACCGACTCCAAGCGGCGGGAGGTCCGCGGCAGGCATCAGACTGACCTGCAGCAATCGGGGCACTTCGTTGAAACCCAGGATCGGATACTCAGCAAAGCTTCGCGTCATGATGTGCGTTTGATCCCAGTGCACCGCCTCTTTGAGGGTCCAACTGGCAGCCTGAATGACGCCTCCTTCAACCTGGTTGATGACGCCGTCCGGATTGATGACTTCACCGGCATCAACGGCCACCCAGATCCGGTCAAGCACGATGCGCTGTGTGACCTCGACCTCGACCACGATCGCGCACCACGCACTGCTGCCTTTGTATCTCGCAATTGCGAGACCGCGACCCCGATTCGCGCCTGTCAGGGGCGCTCGCCAGTCAGACATTTCGGCGACTTTTTCAAGGACACCAACGGCTCTTAGATCATTGAGGTGCGCAATCCTGAAGTCCAGTGGGTCCTGCCGAGCCATTTCAGCAAGCTCATCCATGAATGACTCAATCGCGAAGACATTCGCAAAGGCCCCAAGCGCGCGTAATGCGGACGGGCGCATCGAAGGCAGTGACTTCAGGTGGTAGTCAATTCGTCGAGCGGGTATTGCATAAAGCGGGATCGCATTGCGATGACCGCCTCCAATAGGCAGCGGGTAGTCGCGAAGCGGTGCTGCGGTTACACGCGCGTCAATCAGCTGGCCTGCAAGCGATACGGCGCCTGGCATCACGCCGGGGCGCTGAACATGCGTCGGACTCCATGTTTCGTGGTGCCATTCGACGATGCGAGCGGTTGCGTCAAGGCCAGCAGCCATGCGCACGCGCATTGCCGGGCCCATTGGCGCCCAGGCAAAGTCTTCGTCGCGACGCCATTGCATGCGCACCGGCCTGCCGGCAGCGCGCGCCAGGATTGCGGCGTCGAAGGCCACATCGTCTGCGCCATTGTGACCATAGCAGCCGGCGCCGTCTGCATGTCTGACGGTGAGGCTCTCCAAAGGGAGTTCAAAAAACTGGGCCAGAGCGCGGCGCAAGGCGAATGACCCTTGTGCATGCGTTATGACCGTGAGCGCGTCGCCCTGCCAGCTGGCCAGCGCGCACGACGGGCCAATCGAGGCATGCGACAGAAAAGGTTTCGAGTAGTCCTGCCTGAGCCGATGAACCGCCGGCGGATCCGATGGCATGCTCTCATGGGATTCGACAACGCTGTCTTCACCGGGCAGATCGCACAACCAATCGGCGTTGTTCGTATCGG
This sequence comes from uncultured Burkholderiales bacterium, assembly GCA_903923345.1. Classification (GTDB taxonomy): domain Bacteria; phylum Pseudomonadota; class Gammaproteobacteria; order Burkholderiales; family Burkholderiaceae_E; genus UBA4615. Next base: position 6,208 of record CAIXXI010000423.1, read on the forward strand.
GAAGCCCCAAGGCGCCGTCGCCCCATTGGATCGCTTTGGATAACGCTTCGGCCGCAGCGTTCGCCTGCTCTTCGCGTTCGGCGGCCACGGCGATCCACCGACCCAGGATCTGGACGCACTGAACGCCGGGCATCGCCAGGACGGCTGCACGCTTGGTCTCGTCGATGGCGATCAGCTGGGAGCTCATGGACGCAGGTCGAACCATGCGCCCATGCAAAATGCCCGGCCATTCGATGTCATGAATAAACCCCGAGCCGAAAAGCTTTCGCTCGAAATCGGGACGCGCGAGGCTGGTGCCGCACACCGCTTGCTGACTCGACGATCTGAGCGGCGCGCGCTTCGTGACCGGTGAATCAAGGTCGACCGCCTGAGCCAGTTCAGCATAGGAAAGGCTTGCGTTCTGAGTCCGAAAGCAACCTTGCACGACTTCAATGGTTTCCAGGTCGACCTGCAGACGTGCGGAGGCTGCCCGCGTGAAGCGGGTGCGAATCTCAGCGCAAATTTGGCGCAGCGCCATGCCGGAGATCTCGACCGACATGCTTCCTGCGGTAAGCCCTTGATCGGGGCAGCAGCTTGTGTCACCGGCGGTCAGCATGAGGCGCTCGGGAGGTATCACTAGCTCGTCAGCAGCGATCTGCAATAAGGCCGTCGAGATTCCCTGACCAAGTTCGACGCGACCTGCAGTGATATGGATACGGCCGTCGCTCGAAACCGAAAACCAACGCGACAAGATCGGATTGTTGGCGATATCGGTGGGCAGGGCGCTCATGAGGTCTGAGCCATCATTTGGGCCGCGCGCCGTGCCGCACGCAGGATGCGCATATGGGCTCCGCAGCGACACAGGTGAGATGCGAGCGCCTCTTTGATTCGGTCATCGCTCGCCGCTGGCTCGGCCTTGAGCAACGCAGCAACCGTGATCATGATCCCGTCGATGCAATACCCACACTGGGCGGCTTGCTCGGCAATGAATGCAGCCTGCACAGGGTGAGGGTGCTCGGGTGTGCCCAGTCCTTCGACAGTCGTGATGTCGCGACCCTGCACTGCCCATAGCGGCGTATCGCAGCTCTGTACCGCCCTGCCATTGAGCATCACGGTACAACTGCCGCATGCTCCCTCACCGCATCCGTATCGCGTGCCTTTCAGCTTGAGGTCGTTACGAAGGATATGCACCAGCGCGCAGGAGGTGTCGCCCGTGACAGACACGGCGTGTCCGTTGACAGTGAAGGTAACTTGATCGGTAGCCACTGTTCAAAAAGCTCTTTTAATTGCGTGTTTTGATCAGGAAATCTGGCGATCCCGTGAGTCCCAGAATGGCTTTCTGAGGTCCCCTTTTTGAATCTTGCCCGCCCCGCTGATAGGCAGAGCGTCTCGAAACTCCACACTGCGTGGTGCTTTGTAGTTGGCAATGAGTTCGCGGACATGCTCAATCAAGGCTTCGGCGCTCACGTTGTGGCCGTTCTTCAGTTGAACGATTGCGTGCACCGCTTCCCCCCATTTATCGTCTGGAATGCCGATCACAGCGCTCATGGCTACCGATGGATGCTGAGCGAGAGCTTGCTCGACCTCAGCCGAATACACGTTCTCCCCACCCGTCACGATCATGTCCTTGACCCGATCGACGATGAACAGAAATCCATCCTCATCCATGCGGCCCGCATCGCCGGTGTAGAGCCAGCCATCGCGTAGCGCGGCTGCAGTGAGTTCGGGCTTGTTCCAGTATCCAACCATCACACCCGGCGATCGCACACGGATTTCTCCTACCGTGTTGGCCGGAACTTCCTTCCCATTTGCGTCAACGATTTCGATTCGGCTCATGAGCATCGGATGGCCCGCTGATTTAAGCTTGCCCAGGGACTCACCCTGCTCGGTGTGAAACTGCGGACCCAGTACCGTGATTGTTCCGGCGAATTCAGTCATGCCGTAGTTCTGACGCAGGGCTGCATTCGGAAACGCCTGTCGCGTGCGTCTCAGGACGCCTTCACTGATCGGCGAACCGCCATAAGACAAGGTCTTCAGGCTGCGGGTGTCATATTCGTTGCGAGCCGGATGGTCAAGGACCATCTGGATCATCGTGGGTACCAGGAATGTGTAGTCGATCTGATGTGTCTGGATCGCCTGAAGAAAGTCAGAGGGTGTAAAGGCTGGGATGAAAGCCATCTTCTTTCCATCGATGATGCTGGTCAGCATTTGCGCAGCACCACCGACATGAAACATCGGAGCGATCAGGAGCGCAGATGTCCCGGGCGTCATGCCCACCGTTGCCCTGGAATTGAGTGCACTGCCGCACAGGTTGTCGTGCGTCACCATCACACCCTTCGGAAAACCAGTGGTTCCGCCCGTATAGAAGATCGCTGCAAGGTCGGTCCCATTGCGGTCAGCATCTGGAATCGGTGCTGCGTCGGAGATGAGCGACTCGTAACTGAGCATGGCGGGATCGGTTTGACCGTCCCCGAAGTGGATGATCGTTCGCAGCGACTTTGAACGCGCCTGCAACTCCAGGGCTTGCGCCTTGAATCGGTCGTTGACAATCAGCACCTCTGTTTGACAGTCGTCGAGCGAGTACACCATCTCTGGCGTTGACCATCTCAGGTTGACCGGATTGACGACTGCTCCAACCCACCAGCTGGCAAAAAAGACTTCAGCAAACTGCGCGGAGTTGCCGGACAGGATGCCGATGCGATCGCCTGTCTTGACGCCTAGATGCTGCAAAGCGGATGCCAGTCGGGCTACCCGATCGCTCATCTGCGCCCAAGTCTGCTGCGTGCCCATGCCAACAGTGGCGACGACATCGGGGTTTAAACGTCGCTGCCGATGCAGAAAATGCGTCAGAAAGAAGGCCATGAGATGCTCAATTCAAAGGCGGCAGAAACCGAGGGTTGGATTTGTGTGCGGGGAGATGCCGTTGTTCTTGGAAGTGATCCAGAGGCCGGACACTCGCGACTTCTCTCCTTACGGTAACAATGTCGCCAGAAAGTGGCTATCACTCTTTCGGGTCGTGACAAGATCGGCAGCGCCTTGTGAACGCAGCATCAATGCTAAGGCCCCCCGAGGTCATGCAATATTTGAATACGCAAATCCCTTACAGCCATCTGGGAGTGATGGAGGGCTCAGGCCTACTCCAAGCGATGACCCAGTCGAGGGAGGTCACATGGGAGATTGACCGCTCCTTTTGCAAGAGGCTTCGCTGACCCAATGCGGTGGGCACACTGACGGCTCATCACGTTAAGCCCAAATTGTTAAGCTAACTCGCCGCCTTAGATGTCTATTAAGCTCGCCTCTGTCGGGTCATTCTCGAAAGGTGTCAACATGGCGGCCTACTTCATCGTTCAGAGCACCATTGGCAACGAGCAGCAGTATCAGAAATATCGAGAAGCTGTCGTTCCGCTGATCCAGGAATTCGGCGGCAAGTTTCTGGTGAAGGGGGCGCAGGTGGAAGTGCTCGAAGGCAGTCACGATGGACGGCGGTTCGTCATGTTCGAGTTTCCGTCGATTGAATCCATTCATGACTTATGGAACTCCTCTGCATACCAGCCGGTGAAGGCGCTCAGGGAAGGCGCTGCCATGTTGGATATCTGGGCCGTACCGGGCGTTTGAGCGGAGGCTGAACTCGATGGGCCGTGCTGCTCGATATAGCCTCTTCACGCAGAGTAAATCTGCACTGGACAGTTTCTTCTGACTCCTCGATCTCCCGACGGCAGAGTCAGTGGGCTAAAGCCTGCTCTTCACGACATCCTGAGGCAGCACGACTTAGGATCGCTTTTCACTTTTGAGTCACTCACGCTCGGCGCTCGCCCAGACGCACCCAATTAAGGCCAACCATCAATGACGTTGAAGATCCGTCTGAATCAGCACGCGAAGGGCGAAAGCCAACTGACTGCAGCTCAACCGAACGGTTCGCCAAGAGTGTCTCAGCGACAATCAACGAGTCTTACTGGCGCAAGTGAAAGACGATGCAACTCCATGGATGTGTGGTTACAACCATGACCATCCACACATGGCACTGGGCGGAGTGACACCTCAGCAGCGGCTGGCTATCGCCGAGTGAATGTCCTACCTCTCGCTCGGATGGAAAATTTGGGGATCAATCGCTCACTCCGGAACATTCAAGCCGGCCACACGGACCTTGATGGCGGCGCCTATTTGCTTCGATTAAGCAATGCGTAGAGCAGAATCGCACCAAAGGTCGCTGTTCCGATCCCGCCCAGCGAAAACTGGCCAAATTTCAGGGTGAAATCGCCGGTACCCAGGACCAGAGTCACCGCCGCCACGATCAGATTCTTGTTGTCGGTGAAATCCACCTTGTTGTCCACCCAGATCTTGGCGCCGGCCACCGCAATCAGCCCGAAGACCACGATTGAAATACCGCCCATCACGGGCAAGGGAACAGCCTGAATCAGCGCGCCGAATTTCGGACTGAAGCCCATCAGAATAGCCACGGCCGCTGCCACCAGAAAAATGGCGGTTGAGTAAACCTTGGTCGCAGCCATCACGCCGATATTCTCTGCGTAGGTCGTCATGCCTGTCCCACCCACTGCACCACTGACCATGGTTGCCACGCCGTCGCCAATAAACGCGCGACCCATGTACCGATCCAGGTTGCGACCGGTCATGGCGCTGACGGCCTTGATGTGCCCGAGGTTTTCCGCCACCAGAATGATGCTCACGGGCGCGATCAGCAAGAGCGCATTCGCGTCGAAGATGGGCGCAGAAAACGCAGGCACTCCAAACCACGCAGCACGGGCGAGGCCTGAAAAATCGACTGGCTGACCCATGCCCAAGCCGTTGGC